>CAUZJA010000053.1:0-13984 GCA_963579925.1 Dehalococcoidia bacterium
TATGGCAGAGTGCATATATGACTTGCTGCACCTAAACGTCTCCCATGGCCCTGCATCTGGCGGGCCACCGGCTGCTCTTACCACCGCTGCGACATCATCTGGCTCGGCCCGGGCCTTCTCTGGTGTATAGATTCGGATCAATGGCTATGTAGCCGTTATGGGCAAATCGCTGCGTGATCTCTTTCGTCGCCGCATCCCATCCTGGCAAGTGATGAATAACCCCCACGCCTGGAAAGGTACCCGGTCCCAACGGCCGCGCCATATAGGCCTCTACTTCGTCGCCCTCATGGCCCTTGCGGTAAACGGTCTCCGCCAGTTGTCCTTCGTACGCCATCTATTGCTCCTCCAAATATTCTGCGGATGCGAAAGTTAGCACATGCAGGTGTACCCATTTGGGTGATGAGCGCCGATAAGATAGGCGATCTGTTGTCATCACGGGCACTAAGGGTCAACGAATTGCCAAGAACTCCGCTTGATACCGCCAGAATCCTCGCCAACCACTACGGTCACGTACTGGAGCCTACGAACTATGTTCGCGGGGTGGGCATCTCAGGGCGCCTGCGCCTCGCGACTGTCGACTCAGACACGCCAGACCCTTCGAACGATATCGCCGAATTGATCGCACCATCGATTACCGATGAAGCGTTTGACAAGACCAGTCAGTCTGATGGATCGGTTCACTCCGGATTCGTCTGGTCAAGCGATCTCAGCAGTTCAACAAATGATGACCGATACATTGCGAATCTCATCCGATACGCCGATCTGTATTTGAATATGCGTTCTGATGGCTTTCCAGGGCCTGTTGATCCCGATTACCGGGTTGAGGATGTTTTCTTCCTGGGAGCAGTTCTGGGGCGTGCGTTTGAGGCAACTTCTGATTCTCGCTATGCAGATGTCCTGATAACTGCGTTAAAGAAGTACCAACCACAACCTGACACTGGACTGTGGCACCACTGTGGCGAGTCACCGTTTTACTGGGGGCGTGGCAATGGTTTTGTGGCGCTTGGGTTTTCGGAAGCCCTGACGTATCTCGACCATGATCAGGCAGGTGTGAGCGAACTACGAGAGAAGCACATCGCCCATCTTGACGCCCTACTTCCACATCAGGAAGAAGGTGGCGGGGCGTGGCGGCAAATCATCAATGAACCTGACACGTACCTGGAACTGACATGTACCTCACAGATTGGCTACGCGATGGCTCGTGGCCGACGGTTGGGTTGGCTCCCTGAGCGATTCGAAGACCCGCTTGCACGTGCATGGGATTCGGTCTCCTCGCGCGTGACGGATGTTGGCATGGTGGCGCACTCATGCACAGGCACCGGACCGCTCGCCACGATTGGCGAGTACCGCATCAGGAAGCGCGAGAACGGATATGACGACCGTGGCGGGTCATTGGCCCTCTGGTTCGCAGTTGAGTATCTGACGTACACGCAGGGCAAATAACGCCCTGCCCTGCTCGGCGTCCCGATGTCCACATCGTCGCTGCAGAATGTCATCCTGGGCATAAATGCCCATCCTGAGGCTTCCGAAGGATCTCAGTGTGGTGAGCCGCTCACGATTGATGAGGCGCGAAGAGGGGCAGGTTTCAAACCTGCCCCTACCAAGCCGTTCAGCGTGCCTGACGGTGACTACTGGCCGTTGAAGCCTTCAATTGCGAAGCGCTTCAGGGCGTCTGGATCAAGGTTTACACCGAGGCCAGGCTTATCCGGGATGTAGAGGTCGCCCTCGCGGATGTCCAACGGCTCATCAATGAACTGGTTGTAGTCGCTCAGGTCGTAGCGTGACGTCTCAAGTTTGTAGAAGTTCGGTACCGTCATCATCACCTGTGCGCCGGCCATAACGTTGATTGGTCCACTGGCGTCATGTGGTGAGATTGGTATGTAGTAAGACTCTGCGAGCGTTGCTATTTTCTTGAGTTCAGAGATTCCACCAGTCCACGTCACGTCCGGCATTATGAAATCGGCGAGCTCTTTCTCAAATATTTCAATGAACTCCCATCGAGTGAACAGGCGCTCCCCTACTGATATCTTCGCGTTGATCTTCTCCCGCACTTGACGCAGGGCGTGGTTGCTCTCCACTGGCACCGGCTCTTCAAACCAGAAGATATTTGACGCCTCAAGTCCTCGGCATAGGTCAATAGCAGTCGGCACGTTGTACTTGCCGTGGGCGTCGATCAGCAGCTCGATGCTTGGGCCTACGGCTTCACGAATGGCAGCGGTGATTTCCCACGCCTCTTCCATTCCCTTCTGAGAGATCTGACCATCAATGTAGTGGGCGTTCCCTTCTGGAATCGAATGCATCATCGGATCAAATTTGAACGCCCTGTGGCCTGACGCAACTATCTCCTTGGCGTCCTTCGCGGCCTGAACCGGCTCGCTTGTGCCGGGAGGGTGCGTGTACAGGCCAATGCGATCACGCACCGGTCCGCCAAGCAGCATGTAGATTGGCATACCCAGCTCCTTGCCGCGGATGTCCCAGAGTGCGATATCGATAGCGCTGGCGGTCGCACTCACGGCACCCCGAGTGCCGACGTATGTCATGGAGCGGACGTTATCGTGCCAGATTCGCTCTATGTGCGAGGGATCTCGGCCAATCAACATCGCGCCAACCTCGCGGATCATGTGGGCGATGGATCGGTTGCCGGCCAACCCCGGATAAGTGGTGACCTCACCCCAGCCAGTGATGCCCTCATCCGTATCCACCTGGGCAAAAAGCAGTTCGCGCTTGTTGTCTTCCGACGGCGCCTCACCTGGACGTTCGCTCCAGGGAACATGGATGATCCAGGGTGTAATTGCTGTGATTTTCATTTGAAACGCTCACTCCGGAGATTGACGATCGCTAGATTTACCGGACCCATATCGCCGCCGGGACGACTAATCCAGTAAGGCCGCTAGTCTAATCCAGAGTTGACCCAATGCAACCAATCTGGTTGAGCGCGTATCGAGAACTATTCGAACAGACGCTCCAGACACCTGAACATCAGGTCGTCGGTAGATTCTTCCGGTTCGACCTCAATGCTGATTAGCCCCAGTCTTTGAACGGCCTGGATCATCAACTCGTCATAGCAAACTCTTCGCGCCATGAACTTCTTGATCAACTCCTGCTCACCTCGTGATGCGTCGCCAAACCGGCTTGATGAACGAATACACGCTTCCAATAGATCGTGGCTGGCAGTCAGCCAGGATGCCGATACGTTGTCGAGGTGCAACATAGCAACGGAGCCTGGCCAGAGAGCGGATCCCTCGAGGATCAACGGATCAGTGGCCCGGTTGCTGGCGTGCTTGATTATCGGCGATTTGATGCCGGGCCACATGCCCCTGTAGTGACGAAGAACATCGGTGATCAGCTCATCCACGACTAACGAGAGATAGTGGTCGGCCACGTCTTCAGGCACGAACGATCTCACCGCGTCTGGCCACGGACGGCCGGGATGGCGTGCGAGGTTGTCCGTAATATAAATGCGCCCACTCCAACCTCTTCGCCATCGACTCCGCCAGGGGAGGCTTACCCGTGTGCGATATGCGACCGATCAGTATCACGCGTATTTCAACCATCAGACCGCAAAAATCGATTGCTTCATTTCGTGAAGAAATCTACGAGGTTTCCAACACCACTGCCATCGAGCTTATACAGCTCTGTGTATCCACATTTTGTACAACTAACGGTCGTGTATTTCTGGTTCTGAATATTGAAAAATCTGGATAGACCAGATCCTGTTGTTCTGAGCTGTCCTGTCTCGTATTCATGAGAGTGGCACTTCGCGCACTCAAAATCTTGTTCGACCATCTCTAGCCTCCCCTAGTAATCACGCTTGGTCTCGGCAGCGTCACCATAGCAGCAGTATCCGCATCACGACAACAGGAAGCAACCTGAATTGGCCTGATGCCTGGACGCACAATGTAGCCTCAATTCTGACCTGCGAACTGGGGCTGTGCGATATCGCAATTTCAATTCTCGAAATTGATCTTGCGGAGTGTCAATTCCTCCATACACCAAATATCCCGCAAAAGTAGAAAATGGAGAACAATCGGAATCATTTACTGTTATTGTTGCCGGATCTAGTAGCACGGGGTCACGATACATGGGGCGATCAATGTTTAGCATCAACCTCCGATTTTTGGGCGTATTTGCACTGGCAGCAGTATTGGCAATTTCTATTGCCAATGTCTCAGGTCCCTCGGCTGATGCTGACATAAGCATTGATGTCGTCCCCGAGGGTCAGTATGACCTGTACGCAGAAGTTATCATTGACTCAGGTGCAGGTCCTGAGGAAATCCACTTCTTTGCCAGCGTGCACCTGGTTGATCGTACCGTCGGCGTCGGCTGCGATGGATTCCAGTTTGCATCCTCAACCTCATCCCCTGGTGGGATATTTGGTGCTAGTGGCCATAAGCCGGGTTTTGCGACTACCACCGCCTGGAACCTTGGTTTGCCGAGCTCTGGATCCCAGGGTAAAGGCCAGAGTTGCGTGAGCGGTGGAAGCAATTTCAGATTTAAGTATGGCTTCACCGCGAGTCCGTATCCAATTGGTACAGGTGGTGTAGCTTTCGATACAGTCGATCGTGTGATCCACTCTAATGATGTTGGTCCTGATTCGGGCTCTACTTCCACCATTGTGTTCACAACCTTTACCCCGGTAACAACCTCATCATCACCACTTCTCATGGTCGGTGTTGGCGCACCGGGCGACCTCGACCCGGGTGTCATTTGGGAGTGCTGGGCCTTCTATGACTTTGGAAATGGTCCCCAACCCGGCGATACACCCGAGATCTGCCCTGATGCCAGCGACGGCTCCATTGACGGTCGGAAGATCCATGACTATAACGGCGACGGAGTTCACGATCCCGGAGAGCCGGGTCTGAATGGCTGGACCATTGAACTTCGAACTGTTGCGGGCGCGCTGATCACCTCAACGAGTACCCAAGATATGGACCGGAACCTTGATGGGATAATCTCCTCCGATGAAACGGGCTGGTACTTGTTCGACGGACTAAACGCGGACAACTATATTGTTAGCGAAGTTCTGCAGTCCGGCTGGACCCAGACCGCACCATCCGGTGCGAGCACCGATTACTCCATCACTCTTGGCGATGGTCAATTTGTCACCGGCATCGACTTCTTGAACTCGCTCGACGAAGGTGCGTTCCCCTGTGATGAGGAACTCTACATAGCCAATGAAGGTAATGGCGGCGGCGGCACCACGGTGGTTCGCGTCAACTGTGATGGGACTATTTCAAACTACGCCAGCGGTTTCAATGGAACTTCTGGACTGCAGTTTGATGACTCCACCGGCCTGCTCTACATCTCCGATGACCACCCCGGTATCCACCGCGCTGACTCTGCTGGCAACGTGATCCCGATCGCCAGCACGGTCGTATTCAACAACCCGAATGCGCTCGATATCGACTCATACGGCAGGTTGCTCATCGCCGATTCTCTTGGGCCACCAGGAGATCGAATCCTGCGGGTAACAGTTGATGGCGCAGGAAACGCCACGCTTGTTGAGGTGCTCGTCGCGTCGGGTCTGGGCATGCCCCAGGGCATCGCCGAGGCTGCAAATGGTGACATTCTCTTCACAACTCACGACGGACGTGTGCATGAAATCATCGCGCCAGGGTTCACAACAGTAAATACACTGCCGTTTGGCGCAATTGTGCCGGGAAACGAGGGCAACATTAAGATCGACTCCCGGGGCAACATCTACACGGGTAACTTCAGCGATGAGATCTGGCGGATTGATCCGACCAGAACAACGGCCACAAAGGTCGCCAAGTTCGTAAACGACGATCTTGGCTCTCCTCTTCTGCCTTGTGCTCCAGGCCAGTCATCTCAGGGCGGCGATCCTCCCGCAATTCGGGGATTCGTCCTCGACGCCGATGATGATCTGTTCTTCTCAGGCTACTGTCGAGATAACATTTACCAACTTGCAAAGGCTGATTTGGATGCCGCCGCATCCAGTTCCGTACCGATTAAGAATCTGCCCCCGGTGTTCGCAGAAAACCCCGGTGGCGCATTGGACGACAACTCACTAACGGGCTTGAATGGGCCATTTGGTTTGGCGTTCTACGCGGCCGGCGCACAACCGCTCGCAGCTCCCGCGGATCTCAGACTTGAGGCGGTAATCGCACCAAATCTTGTCGCTCCAGGTGCGCAGGTGACCATTGATTCAACTGTGTTCAACGATAGCGCACCGGATTCGGACGATGTTGTCGTGTTTCACACGCTCCCGTCAGGTTGGGCTTTTGGCCCCGCCACCAGCACCATGGGTTCGTGTGACGCACCTGTCGGCCAGATTCTCAGATGTGATGTGGGGACTATTGCTGGTGGAGCGCAGGCGGCAGTGTCGCTTACCGCGTTCGCGGGTGGTGGAACGGGAACGTCCACTGTTGAAATCATGGTTGCCCCAGGTACCAACGACTTCAACCGAATAAACAACCGGATTCAATCAGACATTACCGTCGGAGTGTTCAGTGGGGTCGGATCCGTAGTTGGCACGGTACTTACGCAGACTGGGATTGCCAGCAGCACACTGCCTGCCTACAACCTGATTGTGCTGTTAGATTCGACGGACAGTTCAACGTCTTCAACCTCCAGCGTTGCTTCAGACGGTAGCTTCAGCTTCACGGGCGTTGATCGTTCGAAGAGATACAACATCACAGCAAGCGCGGACGGCCATCTGTCGACCTTAGCAACCAACGTTCCGTTGCCCACAGCGACAACCACTATGGCTACCATTACGCTACGAGCCGGTGATGCAGACGACGATGGCGTTTCAACAATTAGAGACATTAGCGCTGCTGCGGCGAGTTTCGGTCAGTCCGTTATTAACCATCGCGATGGCTCAGGAAGAGTTGTAGACATGAACGGAGATGACAACGTGGATATCCTGGATATCTCTGCCATCGCCGCCAACTTCGGTTCGGGAGACCAGCTCTGGCCGTAGACGACGCGCTGATTCGTTCGATAAAGACCAACGCGAAAGTAGCCGGGCACTCGAAGGCCGGCTGCTTTCGCGTTTGAACCGGTTCCTTCACTTCAGTAACCGATCGTCGAAATATCGGTCAAATAAGTTAGGGTGTCATCCCTATCTGACTGAGTGAAAAGGACTTCCGATGAAGATCGAATCAATCGAAATCTCAGTGTTTGAGTTCCCCATGTACCCTCCAACGTTCTCAGTCGTTGATGGGGGCTCAACACCAGAGACACGATGGCGTCGTGTTTTCTTGGAAGATCGCGGGGGCGATGTGCCGGTGCAGGTGATCCGAGTGATCACAGATGAAGGCGTTGAAGGTATCTGCACGGTCGGCGACTGGCAGTACACAGAGATGTCCTGGCAACGCCTTGCCCAGTTGCGGGCACTCGTTATCGGCGAAGATCCGCTTGATCGAGAGCGACTGTGGTCGAAGCTGTCTGCGGTGGCTCGATTCTTTGAGCCTGCATGGTTTGGCGGCTTCGACAACTGCCTCTGGGACATCGCAGGAAAAGTGGCTGGAGTTCCTGTCGCAAAGCTGCTTGGTGATGCACGCCCACATGCTCGCGCCTACTTCAACACTGCCGGTGGCACGCCTGCAGCGTTAATCGAAGATGGAGCGAAAGCGCTGGAAGCTGGGTTTGACGTGCTGAAAGACCATGCGGTGTTCGGATTTGAAGAGAACATGCAGGTCTTCAGGCAGTTCAGGGAAACGTATGGTGATGACGTGGGCCTGATGCACGACGCCGCTAGCATCAACTACTCGTACGACCAGGCCGTGGAGATGGGCCGGCTACTGGAAGAGCTGAATTTCATCTGGCTTGAAGAGCCGCTGGAAGATGATCGCGACCACGCCAACTACGTGAAGCTGTGCGAAACGCTGGATATCCCGATCGCGGGCGCCGAGACGCTCATGCATGACCCCAAGATCAGCGCACTGTGGCTTGAGACCGGCGCCTGCGACATCTTGCGGGTCAACGCACGACATGGAACCACCGGCATCGTCGAACTGGCGAAGTTCGCGCAAGAGCGCAACGCCAACGTGGAACCAAACACGTACGGCCCGCTATTCGGACTCATTCACGCTCACCTGGCCTGCGGAATAGAGAACATCGACTGGTTCGAAGGCAAACCTCCTGAAGGGGGCGCCGAAATGGGCGAAGCCATCGGTCTCCTAAATCCTGTCCGGCCAGAAAACGGCCACGTCACCTACCCCGATACCCCCGGCTGGGGCGCGGAATGGGACTGGAAGTACTTCGAGAAGAAGCGTGTGGCGGTGCTGTAGGGCGACCATCGGCTCATTCTGGGAGGAAACCATCAGCCACCTGTCATTCTGAGGCTCGGCGAAGAATCTCACCGTTGACCCGCGATGAGCGAGTCATCAAACATTGCTGGCGTTCAGCACTGAGATCCTTCGGAAGCCCTCAGCATGACATTGGGTGATCGAGTGAGTGGCGGGCTAGGCAGTTGCGATGCTAGCCGCCACCAACGAATTCCCTACTCCACCGTCATCTTCGCGACTGCTGCTTCGTTCAACTCGATGCCGAGGCCC
Source organism: Dehalococcoidia bacterium (assembly GCA_963579925.1). Taxonomy (GTDB): domain Bacteria; phylum Chloroflexota; class Dehalococcoidia; order Lucifugimonadales; family Lucifugimonadaceae; genus UBA1151. The sequence goes on from CAUZJA010000053.1 coordinate 8,523, forward strand.
GGTCGGTCGCTGAGGATCATATTTCCGTCTACTGGAATGACGCTCTCGCCGTATAGCTCCTGCACATCGTCCAGTGGGCCTGAGAATTCTGTTGAGAACTCGTGTGGGCGTGTGCCGTTTTGCACTGTGGAATACGCGTGTAGTGATGCCATGCTGTTGATGCCCGCAGCGGGACTGTGCGGCATGACTGGTTTATCCAGCATGGTCGCAAGCTCGTAGATTCGCTTCACCTCTGACGGGCCACCGGCGCTCAGGATGTCGGGCTGCAGGATGTCTGGGTCGCCAAGCAGCACTAGATGGTGGAACCACCAGCGGTAGGCGTCCTGTTCGCCGGCTGATACTGCCACATCAAGGGCGTCTGCGACCTGCTTCAGGCCGGGGAGGTTGTAGTTTGGAATCGGCTCCTCAAAGTGGTCGATGCCCAGCGCTTCAAACCTACGGCCCTGCTGGATGGCGGTCGATACCGAGTAGCCGTTGTTGGCGTCGAAGCCAAGATATATGCCATCGCCAAGATACTCTCGGACCAGCTTGAACATCTGGTAGTCCTTCTCGGGATCAGAGTCCTGCCGCCAGCCCTTCCAGTCCATGCGGATCTTGAAGGCCCGGAAACCCATATCCCAGCCCTTCTCAGCGAGCGCTCGCATCTCCTCTGGCTGCATTTTCCAGCCGGAGCCGGTGGACCAGTAGAGTTGAATCTTTGTGCGAGCAGCTCCGCCCATCAGCGTGTAGACCGGCAGTCCGGTCTCTTTACCCATCAGGTCCCATAGAGCAATGTCGATCACACCAACCACACTGGCAGGAAGCTTGTAGAGCTTGTCCTCCCTACCGTTGGCCAGCATCTCCCAGTGACGATCGATCTGAAGCGGGTCTTCGCCAATCAACGCTGGCTTGATGATGCTCTCCAAATATGCCTCAAACACGGAGCCATTCCGCCCGGGCACTACCTTGTTGCTTCCTGGCGCTTCTGCCCAGCCTTCAACCCCTGCGTCAGTCTGGACTCTCAGGAGGCCTTTGCCGGTTCGAAGAGGGGTTACGGTGATATCAGTGATCTTCATTTCAATTCCTTGGTTAGGCTGGGAATATCTGGGGCAGTGCAGGCGAAGTGAACTGTACCCCACATGTTGAATTCGCGCAGCATGTGACACCGTGAGGTTCATCTGCAAGCCGCGATCGACGAGCCATACGTCGAACACTGCCGAGGCAAGAGAACCATCGTGCCCTATGCAGCCGATGGATACGGCGACTCACCCTATGCAGTCAAAAGACGGCTCGTTCCCGGAATCCCTCAGTCGCGCATGCAAATGCCTACCAGTTGGTGTGGGAGCCGTCTCGGCGGTGTGGGTGTGGGGCCTCCCAGAACTTCAGGGGTTCGTTGAGCTTGCTTTCGTCCACATCTACGCCCAACCCCGGACCGTCTGGAACCTTATAGCCAGCGCCTTCAAAGAGCACTTGCTGAGGGAATATCTCCAAGTCTGGATTCTCCGCTCGCTCCAAGTTCACCTCAAGCCATGCGAAGTTCGGGACTGCCGCGCCAAGGTGGACCGATGCCGCCGTGCAGATTGGTCCAAGCGGGTTGTGCGGCATCAGATCTATGTAGTGTGCCTCAGCCCATCCAGCAACTTTCATGGACTCCGTAAAGCCGCCCACGTTGCAGATATCGACGCGTGCGAAGTTCGTGATTCCGCGCTCGATGTACGGCAGGAACTGCCACTTCGACGCGAACTCTTCGCCAATTGCGAATGGGACGTCTGTGAGTTTCCGCAGCGCCTCGTACGCCTCTGGCGTTTCATCGCGGATTGGCTCTTCGATGAAGTCGAGAGTGTGCGACGGCATCATCTGGCAGAACGATGCTGTTTCTGCGACCGATAAACGGTGGTGGTAGTCGACTCCCAGCACTGCATGATTGCCGAGCGCCTCACGGGTCTTGATCATCCACTCCGCTGAATTTGCTATCGACTCACGCGGCTCAAATAGTCCGCCTTCCTGGATATCCATCTGGTCGTAGGAAAGCCGGAATGCGTTGATGCCACGGTCCATGAACGACCTGGCTTCTTCGATCATCTCTGGACCATAGGGTGCTGAGGTAGTGGCGAAGACGGGAATAGTGTGCCTGTTTTTCCCGCCCAGTAGTTCGTAAACAGGAACGCCCAGCTTCTTTCCGGCAATGTCATGCAGCGCAATGTCGATAGCTGAGATAGCTGCCGTGAGGGTTCGACCACCCTCGAAGTACTGACTGCGGTACATCTCCTGCCACAGTGCTGAGCGGCTCATTGGGTCCTTGCCGATCAGGAACTCTCGGTAGTGCTCAACCACACCTTTGACGGCCAGTTCGCGCCCTGAGAATCCAGCCTCACCCCACCCGTAGATGCCTTCGTCCGTCTCAATTTTCACCAGCATCTGGTTTCGAGTGCCAACCCACACGGGGTACGGCTTTACGTCTGTGATTCTCAATTTCTTCCTCTCAAAATTAACGTTATTCGAAACGACATCGTGGCCTTTGTGCCATAGTCACGGCGGGCTAGACGTGCGCCAACTCAATTCATGAGGAAGACCTTATCCTGCAAACTCGAGTGCACGAAACGGCTTTTCTATTGTAGATTCGCCGAAACAACCCTGACGAAGAGAAACAATGAATCGCTTGGGAGGTGACTCATCGCAGTCGTTACGCTGATCGACCTTGTTGCAAACCACACGATGGACGAGCGTGTCGCCGCCCTCCTCTGGACAATTGCCGAGGAAAAACGGTCGTTCGTCTCTGCTGCCGTTCCCCAGCGGGCGGGCAAGAGCACGGTGCTCTGGGCTATGCTGGATCATGTACCGGCTGGCACTGTGATCCACCCTCTCAACGGCAGAATTGATGAAATTCGAGAGCACGCGTCCTCGCCCGATGGCGGGTATCTGGAAGTTGGGGAAATCAGCACCGAACCACCGGCCCGCTACATTTGGGCTGAGCCGGTTCAGGCGCTCTTCAAGACGCTTACGGCCGGCTACTCGCTTGCGACTACGATGCACGCGACTGACGCTAACGATCTCTTCCACCAGATCTGTGCTGACAATGAGATCACCGATGCCGATGCTTCAACTTTCGAGTACGTCATCCACTGCGTTAGATTCGGCGAAGACGACGAGAGCTACTGGCGACGCGTCAGTCGCGTCTACGAGATCACTGGCGTGGAGAGCGGCATTCCTAGCGTCACGGAGCTATTCGCCTGGAACGAAGCTGACGATAGCTTCGCTGCGCTGAATACTCCAACTCTGCTGGAGACGTCGCCTGAGCTTATGGCTGAAAGAGCCCAGGCAATCAGAGAGCAAGCCACCGAGCAGGGAATTTAGGACTGCAGCTCAACTCGCCACTGCACGAACATGGGGATGAACATCTAGTTGCTCCCTGTGCTCTAAGTACCGCTCCGCCTACTGGCCTAATAACCCAAGTGTAGAAGCTGACTCGATTATCAAGGGGAGCCTGCGGTCCGTAGGCTCAGGACGGAGAACCATCCTGAGCCCATCGATCAATTATCCTCCGTACGTCAGTTGATCGCCGCGGGTGCCTTGAGCTGTTCCATCAAGTTGTTATCCCACTCGCCTTCGACGTTGATGTGGGCCGCAGCACCGAGAAGTATCGCCTCGATCAAGTTGTGATTGAGGTAGGCATACAACCCCGGCTGCTTGAACTTGTACATTGCGGCTACCGCCGAGCCACCCGGAATGAACCACGTTTTCAGGTTCGTCGCTGGCTTGTCATCGAACGATCCGCCACACCATACCAGGTCGCCGTGGCCCCCAATCAAGTGAGGCCGGGAATCCCGGTTAGCCTGCGAATGCAGGATAAGAACGTTGTCGCCGACATTCGCAGAAAGAGCGTTCTCTCCGGTGAGGGCGCCTACTGCGCCGTTAAACACCACGTGAGTTGGCGATAGCCCCTTCATTACCTCAACGGTATCGCCGAATGCTGCTCCGGGACTGTCGTAGCTCTTGAAGTTCCCGTCCTCGTCCTGAGGGACGTAGTAGTCCTGCTCACCGATGAAGAACGCCTTGTCGTATGTAACTGACTCGCCTTCATCATCTCGCAACCCATCTTGAGGCAGAACCATAATGGCCCCGTTCATGCCGGATACGACGTGATACGGAATCATCGCGCCACCCGGTGCGCAGTGGTACACAAACACTCCGGTCTTGGTCGCCTTGAATCTAAAGACCACTTCTTCACCAGGACTCACCAGAGTGAGATCACCCCCACCCAGTGCGCCTGTCGCAGCATGAAGGTCAATATTGTGCTGCAACTGGTTTGTTGCGGGGTTTACCAACGTTAGTTCAACGTAATCATTCTGATGAACCACGATCATTGGCGCCGGTACGGTGCCGTTGAACGTCAAGCCCCAGATTTCAGTCCCCTGATCATCGATCGTCATCAGCTTCTCTTCAACTTCAAGCCGTACTTCGACGATCTTGGGGCCGTCGGTGGAAACCTGCTGGTGAACGGGCAATCCAGGTGGAGCGACGAGGGTCTGCGTTATCCGTTGGAGCCCATCTGGGCTATCAACATCGAGTATTTCGCTGGCCAGGACTTCGTCATCTGACGAACAGCCAAGGACGAATAGCGACATCGACAAGACAATTAAAAAGGCGGTCAAGTACCTCCTGTCATAGATGTTTCGGGTGGATACATTCGGGCTCTGAGTTGTTTCTCTAGAGATCGAATTAAGACGAATTCCGGCACTCATCGTGCGCTCCTCACATTGTGAAATGGCGTCTGGGTGTTTTTCCATGTAGTTGAGGCTATGGGACGTTGCCTGATGGAATAGTGAGGTGCGATCTTGCTGTTGTGAGGGTTCTGTGAAGATGCCCGAGCACACACTGCCAGTTGTCCAATACTGAGTCGCCAATTGCAAAAAACGAGGAAAATGACGTGAACGGTTTGGAAATTCGAGGTGCCTTGAGGACGGTGCGCGTACGACGAATTGCACCGCATACCCAGTCTGAGATCATTCCATCGTGGGAGATTCACCGGTTGCAGCGGTATGCAACTAATCGCGCCGCATGAAAGGGCACCATAATCTGTGGAGTGCGGATCAGGGTCAGAAGATCGAAGTCCAGCGTTGGCGGCTCAAAGCGTGGGCCAAACATATGGCGCCGGAGGTGTCCCCTACCATGTGACTATCGCCTCAGATCACCGCTGCAGGAACATCGGGATGAACATCCAGAACTCACCTGTATTCGATGCGCCATTTCGGATAGTCGCATGATGGGTTGAAACGCCATTGATAACGGGCAGTTATCCGATGAATCTGAGGCGATAGTTGAATTAGTCGTCAACAGCAGCGGTTATCGCGTTGGCGAATAGATCTGACATCGTTATTCCTGTATATGTGACGCTGTCATACTGACCTGCCCCCAAGACCGTTACCACCCATTATCTCGGTTCTCCGACTAGCTGTAGCCTGGGCATGATGACCTCTGGGGCT
>CAUZJA010000054.1:0-13929 GCA_963579925.1 Dehalococcoidia bacterium
TCACTTCTTTCTAATGCGGATAAGGTCCCCCCGCATGAGTAGAGAAGAACTATGTAGAGAAGCCCTAAGGTTGGATGCTTAATGAAGCGGCGGTAGGTTTACGCCAAGGATAACGCGCAGATAGTTGATGTTGTGGGCCAGATAGTCGTCGACGGCAAGGTCTAGATTTCCGCCGATTGCGTCGAAGCCATCGTCGCCTTCCCTAGGGCCATCCATGTCGAACACGACCCAGCCTTTGTAGTGCCGGTCTCGCAGCAGCTTCATCACGCCGGGAAAGTCGACGCCACCACCACCCATGTTGTGGTAAACGCTGGCTACTGCGTGTTGTTCACGCGTGGGGGTTTCTGAGTTGTCACGGTACTTCGCGTATGTGTCCTTCAGGTGCACCTCTGCGATGCGTGGGAAGTAGTCGCTCATTAGCTGGACTGCGTCTGCGCCGCCCAGCGTCAGGTGGCCGGTGTCTGGGGTCATCCACACGTAGTTGGAATCGGTAAGATCCAGCATCGATCGAACTTCTTCCTCACGCTCCACCGGGCCCCAGATGTGCGGGTGTGGTGCGAGGCGTATGCCCATCTCGATCGTCTGGCGGCCAATCTCATTCAGCGTGTCGGAAAGCCTCTTCAACTCATCATCGCTCGTTCCGCCCTCCGGTCGAGCGCCCATGTTGCACTTGTACATATCGCAGCCAAATGGCTGGAGGAAGTCACGTGCAAATGCCACGTGATCGGCGATCGTCTTCGGTATCTCCGCCGGGTCGATGAAGTTAGTCGACTGCCCTTTCGATCCATTCGAGACATCGATCAGCGTCACGCCGGACTCGTCAAACTTCTCTTTCAGGGCCAACGGATTGGCACGGTGGTCCTCAACCTGCTTCGCATACGGCTCAATCCCTTGCAGACCAATAGCGGCAATCCGCTTGATCGCCCATTCGATCGGGTGACGAGCGTCCCAGAGAGAACTGGTAGAGCCGTACAGGATGTCCGGATTTTCGGGATCGAGAGGTTGATGAGATACAGCGGGCATGGGGCGCTTCCTCAGTGTTGTGATGCAACGCCGCAGGATGGTAGCACTATTGATCGCCGCTGAACGAGGACGATAGCCGGGCGTAGGCTGTGCCTGACGTTGGTTTTGGTGGGTTCTTGGAGTCTCGAACCTTCGGCCTGCGGTTCAGCGAGCCGAACCCTCTATAACGAGACCTGGCTCTTTCAGACGCGGCGGCTCGGATTTGCGGGGCGATCCTGATTCCAGACTGCTCCACGCAGCAGATTCAGGACCTGACCTATGCCGATTACGGATAGTCCCACAGCAACGCCTACAAAAACCGTGGTGAGGCTCCAATCGAATATCGCTGCGGCTAGTCCGACTCCCGCTACTATGATGAATCGGGTATATGTGATGATGACAGGCACAATCATGTGGCCCGTTCCCTGGCTCGCGAAATACAGTGTCTGGCCGCCGCCGAATACTCCGTACACCGGCGCCGCGATTCCCAGGTATAAGGCACCGATCGCATAGACCTCAGGGTCCGACGTGAAACGATCGAGCCAGATCCCGGGCATTAACGCTACGGAGATCCCGATGATAGACGTCACGACAAGGGTGGCTCCGGCTCCCGTCCAGGCGATTCGTCTCGCCCTCTCAAACTGTCCCGCACCGAAATTGCCGCCTACAGTGGTTACCAGAGCTGCGCCTACTCCGAACGCGAGTGGAACGAGCGTCAACTCCAGGCGGCTGCCTAGGCCATAACCTGCGAGGGAATCGTCGCCAAATCTGCCGACGAAGCCGGTCACTACGATAATCGTTAGTACGAGCCCGGTACTGTTGATCAGTCCAAGCCCTCCTACCTTCATGATGTCCTTGATGGGAGTCCAGGAGAATCTGTGGGGGCGTAGATTTATTTTCGCCTTCCCGCGCAGTACCTGGGTGGAGAGATAAAGGGCTGCCAGACCGTGAGACACGATCATCGCAATAGCGGGCCCTGTGATGCCGAGGCCAGGAAACGGCCCCCAGCCCAGGGTGAGAGCGCCAGACAAGAAAACATGAAAAATGCTGGCCACGATAATGGCGTTGGCAGCAATCGCCATTTCTCCAGTGCCCCGCAGTATGGCTGAGCACATGAAGGCCAGCCACACGATCGCCGCCCCACCAAAAACAATATGGGCGTAGTCGACCGCACCATCCAGTGCATCCCCCGAGCCGATCAGTAATGAAAATACGGGTCTCGCGAATAGACCCAGTACAACGACGTAAAGCACCGACATGAACACTGCGATTACGATGGCGTGCCAGGCGGCGCTTTCGGCCTTGCTTATGTTGCCGCCGCCAAGAGCCCTGGCGACCGAAGACGCGACACCACCGCCGATTGCACCGTTTGACATCATCCCCATCAGAGTCTGGAAAGGGAACACAATCGCCAGACTTGCGAGTGCTGTTGTTCCAAGCTGACCGACGAAAAGGACATCGGCAAAGGTGACCACGGTGGTCGCTGCTACTGCAGCCACGTTGGGGGCCGCAAGCCGTGCGAGCATCCCTGGAATCGGCGCCATCAGAATGAGCTGCATTCGCGGCGACTGCGCAGTGGTCAAAGTAGCAATTTTAGGATGTTTCGCGATCCTTCTAGAAATCAAGTCCGAAGGCACCAATGGTATAGGAACTAGCTCTTATTACGCTCTATTCTGACTTCCTAAAACGAGTCCGGTGGAACGTCCGGAATTGGACGTTTCGAAGGAGAGGAATATGCCCTAAAAAGTCCTGTGCCGCGGTACATCAAGAATAGCCCAGGCAGATCGAGGTACTCCTCGTCAACGGCGAAGAGCCTGGTTCAGCGTCTCCGTCTGTGGCCTCTACGCCCGGCAATCGCTGCGGTGTTTGACTTTCGGGCACTACGTCTAGCAGGAACTTGGTGGGCTCTGAGGGATTCGAACCCTCGACCTGCGGATTAAAAGTCCGATGCTCTACCAACTGAGCTAAGAGCCCCCAGAACGCTGGAGTGCGCGTGCGCGTTTCAGGTGCAATTCAACGCTACGTTACCCGGGGGTGGGTTGCAATATGGAGAGGCCTTCTCGCTTGCCGGTATCGACCGGCTCAGGAAGGGATACACGCGGAGTCTCACGTTGGGGGGTCTATTGTTACGGTATCAAGTGAATGTCAAGGAATTGTGAAGCGGATGATCATGCCGCGCCAAGGGAACAAAATCCCAGGCAGGTTCGTCTTGTCCTCATGCGGGGCAACTGAACCCCGTACCACTGGCGTGAGAACATTACTAACATCATGAACACTAAATCGCTCTACAAGGCCGCTTTGTGGACCTTGATTGGCTCAGTTGCGCTCAGCGCGGTGCTGGGCATCATTGCATTGCTCCTGCGGGAGATTGATGAGTGGGGCGCACGCACGCTGGGCACTACCCTGTTTGTGTCTGCCGCGGCGCTGCTGATCATGGCGAACTCCGCCGCAATCGAAAAGAGGCCGCGAGGCTACGTCTACCTGTCCCTCTTTGGGTTGACTATGGCTCTGGTGGCGTTGCCAATATTCTTGGTCGCTCTTTGGACGAACAACCCGGCAGATGAGCTTTGGAAGACCGCTGTCACCATTGAGATCGGCAGTATTGTAGCGGCGCACTCGGCTCTCCTGACGCTCTGGCGACTGCCCTCGAAGTACCGGGTTTTTCTACCTATCGCAACGGCTCTAGCGTTGGCGATCGGAATCCTCGTCTCGATCATGATCTGGGCAGAGGACTCCGGCGAGGGACAGTGGCGGCTGATCGGAACTCTGGCGATATTGATGACGGCAGTCACGATCATCATCCCGGTGATTCCACGCCTAGTTGCACTGGATGCGCCAGACACGGGAGTGTTGCTGGAAGTAGGTTCTTATACGCTCAACCACTGCCCCAACTGCGGCGTTGTCTTGGAGCCGGGTGCGAGTTCTGGAAGCGAGACGGCCTGCGTCTCATGCAATGCGGCGTTTACAGTGAAGTTTGGCTAGAAGAGTCTGAAATCTGATGGCGGCCAGTAGCGGGCCATCACTTTGCCAACGATCTGGTCGGCCTCTGCGAATCCCCACGCACGCGAGTCGTTGGATGCTCCGCGATTGTCGCCAAGGACGAAGTAGGAGTCAGGTAGAACCGTGGTTGGGAAGGCAGTTGAACCACGCGGTCGCGTGGCTCTGTCCTCCTCCACCTTTTGGCCGTTCACCCATACAGCACCCTGACGAATATCTATTTCATCGCCGGGGATGCCAATTACACGCTTTACGAAGTCCGCATCCTCGCCTGTTGGCGGTTTGAACACAATAATATCGCCGCGTTGAGGGGGATGGAACAAGTACTCCATATCGCCGTCCGAATCCGGTTCGACCCACGGCAAAACATCGGCGAGAACGTCACTTTCGACGGTTTCGTAGACAAACTTGTTGACCAGGAGGTGCTGGCCGTCTGCCAGCGTGGTGTTCATGCTGGGGCCGACCACTTTGAACGTCTGGGTTGCGGCCTGGAGCAGCACAAAGATCACGGCCGCCGTTATGACGGTCTCCGCTATCTCTCTGAACGTTCTGCTCACTGGTTGTCCCTAATTCTCTGGAATTATTTGGAGTGGTCTGGCAATTGCCGAAATTGTTCGACATTAGATTGGTTGGGTCACCAACAGTATCGCGCTTCAATACCCCGGCCTACTAATAGGATTAAACGATATTTGGTTACGAGAAGATTCCGAGATAGTTCGGAATGTGCCTGCGGGATGCTCCCTATCTGATGACCACTCCGGTGGAAGAGACGCTAATCGCCCAGAGTCGCGAAGGTGATCTGGACTCTTTCAACGCGCTTGTGGAGATGTACCAGAACCAGGTGTTTGCCGTGGCGCTGCGCATGGTGCGCGACGCTGCTTTGGCTGAGGACCTGGCGCAGGATGCGTTCATTTCTGCCTATCGAAACCTGAACCAGTATCGCGGTGGCAGCTTCAAGAGCTGGTTGATGCGGATAGTCCGCAACGCAACCCTGGATTCGCTGCGTAAGACTCAGCGCCGCCCCACCGACTCTCTGGACGAGAACATGGTGGCGTTTGAATCGCAACTGGTCTCAGATGAGCCAACGCCTGACGATGTTGCTGAAAACGCGGAGCTTGGCGACCACATCAAAGAGGTGATGGCTGATCTGCATCCCGACCAGAAGATGGCGCTGGTACTGATTGATATTGAGGGCTACAGCTACGAGGACGCGGCAACGGCTATGTCTGTTTCCATTGGGACTGTTAAGTCGCGTCTGAGCCGGGCCAGAGGTCGAATGCGAGAAGGGCTTATGGCAGACCCGGAACTTTTCCCGTCCCGATTTCGTCAGGGTATTGAGGGAGTGTGAAAAGGATGCACTCCATTAGTCAGGAAATAAGATGATATTCGGATGGTTTAACAACACCCGGCAGCACCTGTCGGAAGAGGATCTGTCAGCATATGTTGACGGTAGGCCTGACGCGCCGTCTGAGGATCGGGTTCGGCAGCATCTAGCCATCTGCGACGCCACCTGCGATGCGGACCTTGAAGCGCTGCGCCCGACCGTCGCTATTCTCAGTTCCATTGCCCCTGTAACTGCGCCGCGGTCGTTTGCCCTCACCGCTGCAATGGTGGCGGACTTGCCAGATGGCAAGCCACTTGGTGAACCGCCTGTATCTGCGGCTCTGGCGCGTTCTGCACGAACCGGCGGATGGCGAATGCCTGTGCTGGTTCCGGCAGCGGCCTCAATTGCTGCTGCAGTGGTGTTCGCACTTGTCCTGGTGGGCAATCTCTCTGGTGTGGTTGAGCAGTCCAGGAGTTCGTCGAATGACGCTATGTCGATCGCCGCAGGCATAGGTGGCGACCTTGAAATGACGGTTGAGTCTGAGATGGCTGCAGCCGTTCCCCTTGCGGGTGATGCGGTTATTGCTGAGGCGCAGGGAATACCAGCGCCCGACGAGCGTGTGACGAGTGCCGCAGCGCCTGTTGCGCCCGAGATGGCGACGCAGTCTGATTCAGCACTTGTAGCACCGGCAGAGCCTGAGACCGCGCCCAGTCTGGCAGCGCCTCCTGCTCCCGAGTCAGCGCTCCCGCTTGCGCCGAAGGCTGCGCCGGACATCGCTAATCTGGAGACGGCTCCCGAGATTGAGTCCGCGGAAGATGCGGCAGCGGATGGCAGTGAGGTTCTTGAGCTGCCGCGGACGGAACTGTTCGACACAGATGCTGCTTCAACGGCATCTGCTCTGGAAAGCTTGCCGGTTGAGGCGATTGCTCAAATTGAGTCGCAGGTACTCCCCGGATCACTGGGGGCACCAGTGATCTCAGTTGACGATGACTTCACGCTGCCGGTGTGGCAACTGTTGCTGGCAACCGGGATCATCACGGCGCTTCTGGCCGGGGTTTCGCTCCAGCTTTCACGCCGAAACATCCCTGGGTAGCACGAGTTTCCGACTCGTACCTCCAAACCGGGAACAAAACCGGGCTGGTCATCGTTAGTACTTTTGAGGGATGAATTTATCTCTTCAGAACGGACCAAATCATGCGGTCAATGCCAACTGGTATCACCGCAACAAAACAGATCAACATATCGATAGGGCTGACGGCCCACGGAAAAAGAAAGAGTAGTTCCATGAACTTGATGAGATTCATCAGCCGCAAGCGACGAGTCGTGGCCGTAGTTGGCGTATCAGCGATCATGATCGCAGCGGTTGCTTGCAGTGATGCAGAGGTTTCACAGACCGAGGTGAATGACTTGGTCAGCACGGCCATCAGCGAACTTACGCAGATTCCCAGCGTTGAAGGCTCACAGAGTTCACCGGTGATCGCTGTTTCAAACATCGGCGAGTCGTTGCCTCCCGTTCGGACGGATGGGTTTGCACAGTCGTTCGCATCAACAGCAATTGGCAACCAGCAGACCGGATTCTGGGTAGACGGGTTTGGCTCGCTCGATATTGAGCCAGACATCGCCACTCTGAGCGTTGGCGTTGAAGCTCGAGAGGCCACTGTGAGTGAGGCCCGAGAAGCCGCGGCGCAGGGACTTCAAAGTGTCATCGATGCTGTGAAGGCTCAGGGCGTAGGTGATGATGACATTGAGACATCGTCATTCAGAATCCAGCCGCAGACCGTATACAGGGAAGTGCGTGACTTGAATGGCACCTACAACCAGCCTGAAATCATTGGGTACATCGTCACCAACCAGTTCTCGGTGACCATCCGTGACCTGGACAAGGTTGGAGACGTTGTCGACTCCGCAGCAGATGAGGCGGGCGACCTGGTTCGCATCAACAGCATCAGCTTTGGCGTAGACAACCCCACACAGTACGGCGAGGAGTTGAGGCAGTTGGCCGCGATTGACGCACAGGCCAAGGCTCAGATCTACGCTGACACACTTGGCGTATCTGTAGGGCAACTCCTGTTCCTCAGCGAGTCTGGCAGTTCCGCTCCCAGCGTATCCATCCCGGAAACCGTGTTCGCCTCTGCAAGCGCTGATTTTGCTAAGACATCAACGCCCATCTTCGCCGGGGACTCAACCCTTACGGCGCGAGTCCAGGCAGTCTTCGCAATCGCCAACCCGTAAGACAATTCGATGAGTATCGAATGCTAACTCCGCCTTGCGGGCGGGCAGTTGGAAGATGGAGGCGCTCTCTATTGGGAGCGCCTCTTTTCACGTCTACGCGTTGTTGCGCATCAAGTACCCGACTACAATCCGGTGCAGGCATTGCGTTAAACGACCCTGAATTTCAGAGATGGGCCAGAAATTGGTACTAAGTGACCGATCCATTAAAGAAGCGTTGGCAGAAGGCCGCATCATGATTGAGCCGCTGGATGAAAGCGATATCCAGCCTGCGAGCGTTGACCTACACCTTGGACGAACGCTGCTGGCGTTCACGAATTCTCGGAGGCCATACGTGGATCTTCGAGAGGACGTTGCTGATCTGACTGAAGAGCTTCTACTGGAAGATGATGATCCGTTCATGCTGCATCCGGGTGAGTTCATTCTGGGTAGCACCACGGAGACGATTCACCTACCCAACGATCTGGTGGCCAGCCTTGAGGGCAAGAGCTCACTGGGCCGTGTTGGACTGGTTATCCACTCCACTGCCGGTTATGTTGATCCTGGATGGCAGGGAACGCTAACGTTGGAACTGACGAACGTCTCCCGGTTGCCAATTACGCTCTACTACGGGATGCGAATAGGCCAAATATCTTTCCAGCGCATGACTACGCCGGTTGACCGGCCTTACGGCTCCAAGGAGCTTGGTAGCCGCTACTTTGGTTCAAGCGGCCCAACTGCCACCCGAATGCACCTCGACTTCGACGAGAAGCGCGCCCGCTAGGCCGGGTTATTAGTCATATTTATGGACTATATGGAGCGGGCACTAGAACTCGCTGCCCGCGCTGCCGGGATCGTTAGCCCACGGCCTCCCGTGGGCTGTGTGCTGGTCAACGATGGCCAAATTGTTGGCGAGGGCTTCACAATGCCATCGCCAGGTCCGCATGCCGAAGTCGCTGCGCTGCGTGAGGCTGGCGGCAAGGCTAAGGGAGCACATGCGTACACAACGCTTGAGCCATGCAACCACTACGGCAACACGCCGCCGTGTACTGATGCGCTGCTCAACGCCGGGGTTGCTGCGGTAACGATCGCAATTCAGGACCCCGATCCCCGCGTCGATGGCACCGGCATAAGGCGGCTGAGGTCGGCCGGGCTGGAAGTGGATGTGCCAGAGACCCACGCTGCGAGGGCGTGGGAGTTGATTGAAGGCTTCGCTCGACTCACCAAGACGCGACGACCGCTGGTGGTCGCCAAGTATGCGATGAGTCTCGACGGCAAGATTGCTACTCGGACGGGGGACTCGCAGTGGATTACGTCTGAGGCGGCGCGCGAACGCGTGCATCGTCAGCGTGCCGAGGTGGACGCTGTGATGGTTGGCAGCGGAACGGCACTTGCGGACAACCCGCGGCTCACAGCGCGGCCGGGTGGCGAACTCACGGATATTCCTCGGCCCCGACTGCGTGTCCTCATCGATACAGCAGGTCAGATCCCACCGGCGGCCCGCATGTTCTGGGAACCCGGCGCTGTATTGGTTGCGTACGCGATTCGGTCGGAAGACGCGGGGCCGCTGATAGGCCTGCCAGACAACGTGGAGAAGCTGGAGCTTCCGTCCGGCTACGGCGGCATCGATCTGGTGATGTTGATTGATGAGCTGGGTACACGTGGCATCGGAACGGTCTTAGTCGAGGGTGGCGGGCGGCTGATTGGCTCGCTGATCGATCTTGATCTTGTCGATAAAGTTGAGGCATATATCGCGCCAGTAGTCATTGGCGGCGTTGAAGCACCGGGACCGGTGGCTGGTGGCGGTGCTGAGCGGTTGCGAGACGCGCCACGGCTTGAGAGGGTGACGACGCAGTTGCTTGGCATAGACACATTGATCACCGGGTATGTACCGGGACACACAGATCACATTCCGGAGACCAATGCATGAGTCAGGTCTCTTGCCCTAACTGCGATTACGATCTGTCGCCCGATGCTTCGTTTTGCACCAACTGTGGGGAGACCATCTCAACGTCTCCATCCGACCAGTCGCAAGAATCATCCGATGGCGAGCTGTCATACCCGCCTGAACCAGATGACTTCGCAGCACGCGATGTGGACCTAGACGTAATTATCAGCACACCCCGAATAGTGGCGCTCTCAGTGATCTCTGGGGGGCTTTATTTCTTCTGGTGGATGTACCGAAGCTGGGATTTGCTGCAGGAAGAGACAGGCGAGCAACACTTTCCTATCTGGCATTCCTTGACTCAATTGGTTCCCATGTACGGTTTGTACAAAATCCTTGACCATGTCTCCATAATTCAGCTGCTCAGATCTCATGTGGGCACACCGACCGCCTTAAATCCATCGACAGTTGTCACCATTCAAGCCGTCATCTGGCTCTTAGTTTTTATGTCTTTTGGCGTATCGCCCGGCGTTTCACTGATTCTCATTATGATCGGTACGGCCATGGCGACGGTAATCGTGGTCTGGTCTCAGCAAGCCCTTAACGAGTACTGGAGATACAGTCGAGGCGATGAAGTTGAGGAAGCGCCCATTGGTGCGGGTGAAGTCCTTCTCACTATCCTTGGCGCGGTGTTCTGGATCTTCGCGATTGTGGACCTGTAATAGGCGCCACGATTGAGAGAGCGATGGCTAAACTGCCAGGTCCTATCAAGCTAATCTCGCCCACTCCTATTCCCGTAGCGGTTGTGATGCGCGAGAATCGCGGCCATGTTCAGCGGAATAGTTGAAGAACTGGGTGAAGTCGTCTTGTTCGATGGCGAAAGGCTTGAGATAAAAGCCACGGAAGTGCTGCAGGAGCTTGAGGTCTCTGAGAGCATCAACGTTAGTGGCGCGTGCCTAACCGTAATTGAGTCGCTTGAGGGCGGTTTTGTGGTCGAAGTGGTTCCGGAGACAGTCCTGCGAACAAATTTCAGTGATCTTGCTACCGGCGGGAAGGTGAATCTGGAGCGGTCGCTGCGTTTTGGTGGCCGCGTGGGCGGGCACATCGTCCAAGGTCACGTAGATGGACTGGCCGAACTTCTCTCGGTCGACGATGACGGGAACTCGATCCGTATCTGGTTGAAGCCGCCTGAATCTATAATGAAGTACATCGTTGAGAAGGGGTTCATTGGCCTGGACGGCATCAGCCTGACGGTAGTGGACGTAACCGATGATACCTTCTCAGTGGCGATTATTCCTTACACCCGTGAACACACCACGCTGGGTGAACGACATCCCGGCGATAGCGTGAACATAGAAGTCGACATCACAGCCAAATACCTTGAAAAGCTTGCCAAGCCGCACGCAGATGCCAACTCTGCCTAACCTTCAGGACCACTACACCCTTGTCTGAGAACAGTTCCCCCTCTCCTATTGAGGCCGTTGAAATCGCCATTCAGGCGTACCGCAAAGGCCAGATGGTCATCATTGTTGATGACGAAGATCGCGAGAACGAGGGCGATTTCGCGATGGCGGCGGACGCGGTCACACCAGAGGCGATCAACTTCATGGCGACCGTTGGCCGTGGACTGATCTGTATCTCCATGGAGGGGCGTCGGCTCGATGAGCTTGATCTCCCGATGATGGTGCAGGAGAACACTGCCCGATTGGGAACTGCGTTCACGGTTTCAGTGGATGCTACGGATGGCATAACCACGGGTATTTCGGCTTTCGACCGTGCACACACTGTGAAGGTACTAATCAATGAAGAGTCTGGTCCCAAGGCCCTGGCTCGGCCAGGTCATATCTTTCCACTTCGTTATGCAGAAGGCGGCGTACTTGTACGGGCCGGACAGACTGAGGCATCGGTCGATCTCGCCAAGCTTTCGGGGCGTTACCCGGCCGGAATAATCTGTGAAATCATGGGCCCCAACGGCGATATGGCGCGCATGCCGGCACTTGAGGTGATCGCTTCTGAACATGGAATCCCAATCGTCACTGTTGCTGACCTGATTGAATACCGGTTCCAACATGAGAACTTGATCGAGCGGGTCGCTGAGGCTCGCATCCCAACGGAGCACGGTGAGTTCCAGGCTTATGCGTATCGGAGCGGCGTTGACCCCGCAGAGCACATAGCGCTGGTGATGGGCGATATTGATGCAGACGAGGCGATCACCGTGCGGGTGCATTCAGAGTGCCTCACCGGCGATGTGTTTGGCAGCTTGCGTTGTGACTGTGGTGATCAGGCTGATCAAGCTCTGAAGCAGATTGGCGAAGCTGGCACCGGAGTATTTCTTTACATGCGACAAGAGGGCCGGGGCATTGGCCTGGTCAACAAACTGAAGGCGTACCAGCTTCAGGACGAAGGCTTGGACACAGTGGAGGCCAATGAGAAGCTTGGGTTCCACATGGACCTTCGTCACTACGGTGTTGGTGCTCAAATTCTCGCGGACGTAGGCGTTGGCAAGTTCAAGATCCTCACCAACAACCCCCGCAAAATGGTGGGGCTCAAAGGCTATGGTCTCGAGATCACCGAACAGCTGCCTCTTGAAATCGAGCCAAACCCAGAGAACCTGGACTATCTGACTACGAAGAAGCGCCGGATGGGGCATCTCCTTGAATTCCCGGAAGTGGAATCTGAGGCATCAGACAGCTAGATGTCAGTAACTGAAGTTCAGGGCCACCACGATGGCTCAAGCCTGCGCATCGGTATCGCCACAGCGCGATTCAACGAGTTCGTGACCGAGCAGCTTTTGGATGGCACTCTCACGCGCTTGCGAGAGCTTGGCGTGAAAGATGAGAACGTTGTTGTTGCGCGTGTGCCGGGCTCATTTGAGTTAGCCACAGCGGCACGACAGATGGCATCAACCAATGGCAACGATATGGACGCCGTCATATGCCTGGGCGTGGTGATCAATGGAGAGACTGCTCATTTTGAACACGTAGCTGCGGGCGCAACATCCGGAGTTTCAGCCGTGCAGGCTGAAACCGGCAAACCAGTTATCTTTGGCGTTCTCACCACGTACACGACTGATCAGGCGGTGGACCGCGCCGACCCGGGTCGACAGAACGTAGGCGGCGAGTACGCCGAAGCAGCCGTTGAGATGGCGAACTTGCGCAGGACGCTGGCTGACCTTTAGAGGTGCCTGCCGCACGGGCACTTTGAGCAGCCGTGTGGTCGAATTCACACCAGCGCGCGGCCCCACTATGTCAACGTTCAGATAAGTCAACGCGTTGTGCACGCCGCCCCACCACTTGACGTCTATAGGAGCATCTGTGACCTTTTCTTGGCATTTCGGCCTCCCTTCATGAGAGCCCAGTTTCCAACTTTCAACTGGACTCGTTTGAGGGGGGCAGGTCATTTGATCGTGACACTGAGGGCGCGTCAAACTGCTCTGGTGGATGCCTTGGGGCATGGCCGCCGCTGCTAACTGAGTACGCTCCGGTAGGACTCGAGGGTGTGGAAGCTACGATCGGCACGATTACTCGTGACGATGGCACGCTCCAGGTCACAGTAAACGACTTCCCGGCTTACTACTACCGCGATGACGCGGCTGATGGAGACACCATTGGTCACGGTCGTGGCAGTGTCTGGTGGGTGTTCAATGCTGATGGCTCGCCACAACGGCCTGCGAAGGTTGGGCTTGCTGAAAACGCGGAGATCGGCAACATTCTTGTCGATGGGGCTGGGCTGATGCTCTACCTGTTCGACAACGATGAGACAGGCGTATCCAACTGTTCAGGCGGGTGTCTGACCAACTGGCCGCCACTCCTCACGGAGTACATGCCTGTTGCCCTCGAGGGTGTCGATGTTGAGCTTGATTACATTGAGCAAGACGATGGCACAAAGCAGGTCACGGTCAACGGGATGCCCGCCTACTACTGGGTTGGCGATGCAGCGCCGGGCGACACCGCGGGCCAGGCTCGTGGCGATGTCTGGTGGGTGATGGATTCCGCAAGGACAGGTGTAAGAGGCTAGAGCTAGCTGAACATCGTTCCCGGGTATCGATTCCCGTCATGGAATCAGTGAAAAATGTGGGGATCCCGAGCAATCGGGATCCCCACATTTATTTGCTGGTCGCTAGTGGAGCCGACCGGGGGCAAACACGGCCGGCTCAGCGGCATCGTCAGCGCGCGACCACGGCTGACGACGACTAAATAGGTTTTCAGCTTGCGGTGATTACGCCGCTACGGGATCCAGTCCAGGGTGCTCACAGACACGCTGTGCCGGGTTGCCGCCGGACTTGATCGCCCAGTCCGTCCGAATCTCCACTTCGCCTTCATTCCAGGGCTTGGTGATGAAGTCGAATGCACCCAAAACCCGAGCTCGTTCACGGCTGGCCAGTTCGCCTTTGCCGGAGAGCATGAGTATGGGAATTTCCTGGGTGGCTGGCTGCTCCCGGAGGTCTTTCAGGACGGAAAATCCGTCTCGACCGGGCATCGTGATGTCCAGAAGCACGGCGTCGGGCTGAGAG
>CAUZJA010000055.1:0-13820 GCA_963579925.1 Dehalococcoidia bacterium
GAGTTCGACGTACTGGTCAATGGCGAGCGTCAGGGGGCGTTTGTCGGGCAGGGGTAGCGCTGAAAAAGTACATCAACAAAAGAGGCCCGGTGCATTTGCACCGGGCCTCTTCTTTTAGCCGTAGTTGTACGGGGTTGGTTAGAAGTCCATCCCGCCACCAGGTGGCATTCCGCCGCCGCCTGGCATTGCTGCCTCTGGCATTGGCTGGTCGGTGATGAGCGACTCTGTTGTCAGGATCATTCCTGCAACTGAGACGGCGTTCTCAACGGCTGCGCGGGTTACCTTCGCAGGGTCGATGATGCCGAGCTCGAACATGTCGCCAAACTTTTCGGTCTGTGCGTCATAGCCAAAGTTGCCGCCCTCTTCCGATACCTTGGCGAGGATGACTGCACCCTCAGCGCCGGAGTTGGAAGCAATGACACGGATTGGGGCCAGGAGCGCCTTCTGGAGGATCCCAACGCCCGTCTGCTCATCGGCTGACGGAGCCTTGACCTTTGCAAGCGCGTCGGCTGCGCGGATCAGGATTGTTCCGCCACCGGGCACAATGCCCTCTTCAACAGCTGCTCGGGTTGCCTCAAGGGCGTCCTCTACTCGCTGCTTCTTCTCTTTCATCTCGATCTCGGTCGCAGCGCCAACCTTGAGGATGGCAACTCCACCGGACATCTTCGCCATCCGCTCCTGGAGCTTCTCGCGATCGTAGTCGGAAGTGGTCTGCTCAATCTGGGCCTTGATCTCGTTGATCCGGCCTTCGATTCCAGCCTTATCGCCTTTACCGCCAACGAAGGTGGTGTCGTCCTTGGTTGATTCCACTCGGGCACAACGGCCGAGGTCCTCAATGTCAGTGGACTCAAGCTTGCGGCCAACTTCTTCGCTGATGACCTGACCACCGGTGAGGATGGCAATGTCCTGCAGCATAGCCTTGCGGCGGTCGCCGAATCCCGGTGCCTTGATGGCAACGGTGTTCAGGGCGCCACGGAGGCGGTTGACTACCAGAGTGGCAAGGGCTTCGCCCTCAACGTCCTCTGCAATCAGAACAAAGTTCTTGGTGACTTTGAGAACCTTCTCAAGGACAGGAAGAATGTCAGAAACGGCTGAGACCTTCTTGTCTGTGATCAGAATGTAGGCGTCCTCAAGGGCAGCCTTCATGTTCTCTGAGTCAGTGACGAAGTACGGTGACAGGTAGCCACGGTCGATCTGCATGCCTTCTACATAGTCAACTTCGTAGTCCAGGCTCTTGCTCTCGTCGACGGTGATGACACCGTCCTTACCGGTCTTCTCCATCACGTCGGCAATCTGGTTGCCCATCTCTTCGTCGTGGGCGGAGAGGCTACCGACCTGTGCGATCTGATCGCGACCCTCAACTGTGATGGACATGCTGGCGATGGTCTTCTGGACGGACTTCACGCCCAGTTCAAGTCCACGCTTGAGTGCCATTGGGTCGGCACCGGCTGCGACGTTCTTGAAACCTTCTTCAACGAGCGCCTGAGCGAGAACGGTGGACGTAGTCGTACCGTCACCGGCGTCATCGTTGGTCTTCTTGGAAGCTTCCTTGAGGAGCTGTGCGCCCATGTTCTCAAAGGCGTCTTCCAACTCAATTTCCTTGGCGATGGTTACACCGTCAGAGGAGACCTGAGGAGGTCCAAACTTCTTATCGAGGATTACGTTGCGACCCTTTGGTCCCAGCGTGATCTTTACCGTGTCGGCCAGAACGTCGATACCCTTCTTGAGACGGGTACGAGCATCCTCTCCGAACGCTAGATCCTTTGCAGGCATTTTCTCTCTCTTTCATATAGCTCATCAACCAAGTGGGCTGGCGAGCCAGATGTCATAAATTCTGACTGAGGTTGCTTAGCCGACGGTGGCCAGAACGTCGCTCTCGCGAACGATCAGGTACTCGGTTCCGTCTTCGTTGTACTCGGTACCGGCGTACTTGGAGTAGATAACGGTGTCTCCGGTCTTTACTTCAAGCTTGACCAGGGTGCCGTCTTCGGTAGTTCGGCCGGGGCCAGCTGCAACGATTTTGCCCTTCTGGGGCTTCTCTTTTGCGGTATCCGGAATGTAGATCCCGCCAGCGGACTTTTCTACATCGTCGTCCGAAGGCTCGATGACAAGTCGGTCTCCGAGCGGCTTCAGGTTTAGAGCCACGATTCACTCCTCCTTGGAGCTGTGAATTTCACTGGACCTGCTTACCTCCCAGCCCTGCAAAATCTTGCAGACGCAGATCCGAAATAAATTGGGATTGGCACTCACCACGCGCGAGTGCTAATAAGGCATATTAGAAGCGCGAAAACCCGGTGTCAACATGACAGCGGCATAATTCGGAAATCCGAAAGGCCATACATCTGCTACGCTGCCGCGATGAGCGACCAGTCCGAGCGACCATCACAACCCGTTCAGCCGGTCACGTTTCATGTGGCAGCGAAGACTGAAATGGCCTCCGTGTCCTCCCTGTTCGTTGAGTTCGCTGAAATGTTTGGTTCCTTCGATGGGGCCATCGATCAGGTGGCTGACCGATTAGGCGAAGTTGCTTCCAGTGGCGGGGAGTTTCTGATTGCTAAGGACGGCGAAAGCCAGATGCTGGCATTCATCCAACAGCGATACCGGTACTCCGCATGGGAAGCTGGCCTTACTGCTTATGTAGAAGACGTGTACGTGCGTGAGCACGTTCGCCGTCAGGGCATCAGCAGGAAACTCACGGAGTTCGCCTTGTCCAGAGCGCGTGAACGGGACTGCCGCTCAATCTCGCTTTATACGAGCTCAGGAAATCGCCAGGCTATGGAGCTGTACGAGGGGATGGGCTTTACATCACCAACAGCCCGATATCCGGACGCTCCCAGCTACTACTACTCACGCGAGTTGTGAGCGGCCTCAGTATCACTGTCTGGATTGAGCAGACCTGACTGGTCCACCTTGTACCTCATGGAATCCGATAGACCAATTCACGAATCAACTCCACCTGCATCACGCACTGGCTTCTCCGGCCTGAGTCCGTTTGCCGCGCTTCGGGAGCGGAATTATCGATTTATCTTCACGGCGCAGGTGTTTTCGCTCTGGGCCATGGAGATGGAGGCGCTAGTTCTGGCGTGGTTCGTGTTGTCGGACACGGGGTCGCCGCTTCAGGTTGGGTTGATTGGCGCGGCGCGGTTTGGCGGAATCTTTCTGAGTCCCATCTACGGAGCCATTGCCGACAGGTTCAACCGTCGATCAATTCTTATTCTTGTGAGGGGCTACAACCTGGCCCTGGCGGTTGTCTTTACCGCTCTCGTGCTCACCGATTCACTGGTGGTGTGGCATGCGTACGTGTTGGTGTCGGTGGGCAGCGTGGGCCGGATGCTGGGCGTGGTCACGAACGATGCTTTGACCGCTGACGCCGTCGATCAGTCCAGCCTTAGTAGCGCGATGGGACTCCTGCGAGGCTCACTCGATATCTCACGCGTGCTCGGGTCGCTGCTCGGCGGTGTGTTGCTGGCGTCTATTGGGCTAGGCACCGCATATGTGGCGATCACAATTCTGTATGCGACCGCCGCTGGCGTGGCATTCGCGATCACCGTCAAGTCGGCTACGGGCGACCGAAGCGCGACAACATATTTTGGCCAGATTGCCGATGGCATCGCGTACGTCAGAACGCAGAGCATGCTGGCGGCGCTGCTGTTCTACACATTCCTCACGGAGTTCACGGTATTCCCGATGGTGAACGACTTGATGTTGGTTATCGCCCGCGACCTCCATGGCCTGGACGCCGACGGGGCGGGCGTGATGCGGGCAGTGGCCTCGGGCGGAGCGTTAACCGGTTCGATAGTTGCGGGGAGCTTCAGACATACGTTGCGCCCCGGTCGGGCCTTGATCTTGCTCACGATTGTGTGGCATCTCATCACCCTGGCAATCGCTCCATCGCCCTACTACCCGCTCACGCTGGGTCTATTCTTCATCTGGGGCTTGTTCGGTGGCGCGGCGTTTGTGATGCTCATGCTGGGCCTACTGGCAGAGACGCCATCGGCGTTCCGTGGGCGCGTGCTGGGTTTACGAGGGCTAGCGATATTTGGCCTGCCCGCAGGCCTGGTACTTGGAGGCTGGCTGGCAGAAGCGTTTAGCGTTGAGGTGATGCTTGTGACGCACAGCTTGATTGGCCTGGGGATGGTGGCGTTGGCGTATTTGCTCTGGCCGAAGCTGTGGGGCATGCGGCTGCGGCGGCCAGAAGACGTGACCTAATAGGAGAGGGAATGTCTAACTGGATTTCCGGACGATCAAAGCTATTCGCGGAGCACTACGACCTCAAGTATCTGGGCCCCGAGCCTGGCGAGTTGGAGTTTCTGTTGCGCCGTATAGAAGAAGGCGGCGAGCCGGTTCTCGAGTTGGGATGCGGCACTGGCCGGAATCTTGTGCCGCTGCTGGAGCGTAGCTTAGACGTCACCGGTATCGACGTAGCACCTGACATGCTCGAAAAGGCCCGCGAGAAGTGCGAGCAAAAGGGTCTGGCGGCAGATCTACACATTCAGCACATGGAGGAGTTCGATCTGCCCAGGCAGTTTGGGACTATCTACATCACGTCAGCCAGTCTGTCGGTACTCGACTCCATCGATGATCTGAAAGAGACGCTCTCGAGAATCTACGCACACCTGACGTCCGGCGGAGTTGCGGCGCTGGAGTTCCTTGCGCCGCCTGATCTCAAGAAGATCGAGACGGGTGCTGGTATTTGGAAAGGCGGTTGGGACGATGCTGGAGATCGGGGAGTGATAACCCATCGCCAAGTCTATGAGTATGATCCAAAGACTCAAATCCGCTCTAGTGCCATGGTCTTTGAGCGATTCGTTGACGACCAACTACAGGAATCGGAGCTACACACCGACACGATGCGTTTCTGGGACGTGGCGTTCCTGGAGGCAGAGATGGCGGATGTAGGGTTTACCGACATCATGACGACGAATATTTTTAGCGATCATGAGTTGCCGCGGGAGAACACCTGGCTGAATGTTAGGGCCCGCAAAGCCTGAAGATTCGTAGCAGTTATCCGGACATTGGCGTACTCTTGCGTCACACTTTGGGATCTGGCTGAATACATCTGACTGAATGGAGGAAGCCATGGACTTTGGCGCCCATCTACCGTTGATCGATTTTGGCGGCACGGATCATAGCCTTCATGCGCTCAAGCAATACGCTAGAACTGCTGAATCGCTGGGTTACACCTATTTGACGGCCAATGACCATCTTGTGTTCGGTCGTCCGTGGCTTGATGGTCCTACTGGATTGTCCTCTGTACTGGAAGAGCCGGGGGAGATGAAGCTGGCCACCACTGTTGTCGTTCCCGAACTCCGGGGCCCCGCGGCGACTGCCAAGATTCTTGGCGCAATCGACATACTTTCCGGTGGCAGGCTGACAGTGGCCGTTGGACCCGGATCATCACCCCGAGACTACGCGCTTATCGGCGTCCCATTTGAAGAGCGATGGAAACGACTTGACGAGTCCATTCAAACGATGCGTGCCGTATGGGATGA
Source organism: Dehalococcoidia bacterium (assembly GCA_963579925.1). Classification (GTDB taxonomy): domain Bacteria; phylum Chloroflexota; class Dehalococcoidia; order Lucifugimonadales; family Lucifugimonadaceae; genus UBA1151. The sequence continues at coordinate 5,493 of CAUZJA010000055.1, forward strand.
GTCATCATGAGGATTCGAAGGCACGTTTCACACAACGGCTGGCGAGAGTCTCACGCCCTATCCTCATCAAACTGGCGGGCCTGATATCTGGATCGATAGTTGGGGCTCGAAAGCTGGTATGCGCCGGGTCGTACGACATGGTGATGGTTGGTTGGCCTCTGCCTACAACACAGACCCGACAAAATTCAGGGCTGGATTGCAAGCACTGCGGGATGCTTTGATCGAGGTGGATCAAGATTCGGAGTCGTTCCCAAATGGCATCGCTACCATGTGGACCTATGTGACAGAAGACGAACACAAAGCAACCGAAATCCTGGAAAACGTTCTGGCACCGATGCTTCGTCGTGACGTAGATGAACTTCGGGCACTCCTGCCGATCGGATCGGCTGAGCAGTGCGCGGGTGTGGTTCAGGAATATGCAGATGCCGGGGCCGAGCGAATCTTCATCTGGCCGATACGCGATGAGATCGAGAAGTTAGAGCTATTCAAGCGTGGAGTTGCTGACGCCCTGAAGTAGCCCTCAAGCCCTCGCTGTAATCGCAAAGAGTCCTCGCTGAGTGATATCTGGCTCGCCTGAGAGCGATGGGTAGACTGCGATATCGTTGAATCCAGCGCTGACTAGCAGTTCGCGATACTCATCTTCCGTCCACGCGAACAGTCGCTCTCCGTAGTCACGCACCTCGCCAGTCTCAGCGTCTTCCGTGATGAAGCGCGTCTGAGCCACGCGTTCTTCTTCCAGCCACCGGTGCTCCTGAACATAGAAGTGCGGGTGGTCGGAAAAGAGGCCCTGTGTCTGCTCCTGAGCGATCAGAGGCCGGTTGCTGCTGTCCCGGATAGAGCTGTCGATGGACGGCTCAAGCAGCAAAATACCGCCCGGAGCAATCGACCCGTGCGCACGGGCGAGCAATTTGAGGGCCGCATCGCGATCAAACGCGTTGATCTCACCGAAGATCATCATAGCGAGATCGAAATCGCCTCCCAGATTCGCCGACGTGACATCGCCTTCAATGAACTCGCACGCGAGGCTGTCACTTCCTACCGACTCGCGAGCGTGTTCGATCGATGCGGGTGAGTAGTCGATGCCGGTGACATCGTGACCGAGGCGCGCAAGCCGCGTCGCGTACAGGCCGGGGCCACAGCCGAGGTCGAGCACGCGCGACGATTGACCGCGTAGAACTGCTTCATTAATCCACTTCACATGGGCCTCTACTGTCTTCAGGCGCCTGCTGGCAGCATCGTGGTCCTGGATAGATGCTCTTTCAGCATTCGCTTGCTGAACGCCGGGTCGTTCCACGGTATCTTTGAGTCCGTGGGCCACGGGCGCGGCAGCAACGCTTTTAAGTGATCACTCACAACGCGAACACCAGCGGGAAGTTGACGTGCCCGTTTGGCCGATGGCCTGCTGCAACTTCGCTCCGATACTCATCGAGGATGCCAGGTGTGATTTCGAACGCCATCGCCGCATCACTGGCCCGGACAGTTGGTGTGGCCCAACTTTCCGACGCTAGACTGCGGGCGAGCCAGCCTGATGGATGCAACGTGATTTTGCTCATATCTCCATCGTCGATTCGATCACGCAGGTTGCACAGAATCTCAATCGCCATCGCAGAATCATCCGCGAGCAGCATTTTGACACCATCAATCCTCGTGCGATCGACGCTGTAGCCAACACGTTCACCCTCCGGGGTTACCCAGGCGACCGTGTTCAGGCCCGGCTGCACCCATTCCGTGAGATGCTCATTCCAGATCCACCCGAAGTCCACGTCCTCGAACTCCGCACGTATTCGCTCCACCAGCCACGGAAGGCCAGCGGCGTCAGGCGGTCGAGGCCTTAGCGGCTGCTCAGTGGCGCCCATCTGCGCCTTATCGATATCGATCTTGCCGAAACCGTGGCATGCCACGTACCCAACCCGCGGATAGTACTTTGGGTGGCCGTGCATGAACGCAATCTCATAGCCACCTTCTCGAGCAACCTCATGACCGTACTTGGCATCACCTGGCCAACGCCCTGATTTTGATGATCGGGATGGACCGCCACCGGACCAACGCCAACCGCCTCCACATCGCAACCTATCAAGCGAATCGTCGCCGGCGTGAACAGGGTGTGACCAACAATTTCACCGTTCTCAAGCGCCACAACAGATAGATCAGAGTCAAATCGCGCCTGCCGATCTCGCATGAGTGGGGTCATCTGACCCTCATCCATGCTTCTGAACGCCATCGTCTCCACAAGATCGATTCGGGTGTAGTCGGCGGGTATTTCGCCCCGCATCTCAAATTTCATAATTCAAAAGGACCACTAATTTGGTACGTCAGTACTATAAGATCGCGTTGACCACTCGACGTAACATTCACTAATTTGACATAACATTCACTAAACTGTACGCATATTCCCAACGGTCGTGCCACGTATCACGGTATCGTGCTCGCGATAGATGAACATGGAGGTGCAGCTATGTACCGACGATATCTTTCAATTCTTGCAGTTCTGGCGCTGGTATTGGTTGCCACGCTTGGAGGCTCAAACCAGGCATCTGCTGCTGGTGAATCCGGCCTCGCGCAGGCAATCGCAGCGCAGGAACGCAACACAGACAGCTTACTTGCCATCGATGGCGTAATTGGTACTGCTGTTGGGCAGGGTAATGCAGGCGGACACGTTGTCCTTGCACTCACAACATCAGCTGGAGTGAGAGGAATTCCAGGTTCAGTGGACGGCGTTACAGTCAGGCCGTATGTAACTGGTGAGATTACAGCCCAGCCCAAGCCGGGAACTGGTGGCGTAGATAGAACCGCCCGCTTCGACCGCCCGGTGCCAATCGGTGTGTCGACTGGTCATCCAGACATAACGGCTGGCACTATTGGTGCCCGGGTTATTGACGCTGCTATTGCACTATCGGATGCCGGCCGATTGGATAATTCCACTCCTTCGGACGGTTACGGCACGCCATCGAGCACAACGGTTGGCGCTACGATTGGCCTACCATTGCGAAAATATGGCCGCACCACGGGTCAGACAGATGGCAAGGTGGACGCCATTAACGCCGCGGTCAACGTTGGGTATGACACCGGAACAGCTCGATTTGTCGGGCAGGTAATCATTAAGGGTCAAAAGGGTTCTTTCAGCGCTGGCGGTGACTCTGGTTCATTGATCGTAACGAAAGATGGCAACAACCCTGTCGCACTGCTCTTCGCCGGGAACTCTCAGGTGACTATCGCTAACCCGATTGATGCCGTGCTGAGTCGATTCAATGTCACTATTGACGATGGCAGCGTTGCTCCGCCTCTGGTAACGACCGGCTCAGTAGCAGGCACGGTGACCGATACAGACACATCCCTGCCCATTAGCGGCGCGAATGTGTCTGCAGGCGGGCAGTCAGCGACTACAGCCGGTGATGGCACATACACCATCGCAAACGTACCGACTGGTTCGGTAACTGTGGTCGCTTCTGCATCAGGATTTGCCACGGATTCAACATCGGTGACAGTAACTGAGAACCTGACTTCAACCGCTAACTTTGCACTGGCTCCGGTCCAGACCGGTACCGCCAGCGGCAATTCGATTAGCTACTCCGAAACTGGTGGCAAGAGCGGTGACAAGGATCTTCGTGTGACGCTTCTGGTTGTCGATGGCGGCGGTACTGGGATTGCAGGAGCCTCAATAGATATTGATCTCTCTCGCGATGGCACTGTGATAGCCAGTGGATCAGGATTGACTGATTCAGCAGGCTCGATCACGTTCCGCCTTCGCAATGCTGCGTCTGGCACCTATACCACTGAGGTCATGAGCTTGACGGCAGATGGCTTCAACAGGGATGGGATTACGCCGCCAAATGACCACATAAAGTAACGTAAATTACTGAAGAGAAAAATCATCGGGGCTCCCACTCATCTGGCAGCCCCGATTGCTTTTGGGCGATATCGGATGGAAGATCGCCCATGGAGATTGATAGTGAGTGAGAGATCAATATCCGACGTGCTTCAACGCCATACAGCTGAGTTGATGGCATTGCCGAATGTGGTGGGCACTGCACAGGGTGAACTTAATGGCGAGCCATCTGTGATGGTGATGGTCGTCGCACGAACTGAGGAGTTGGAGTCCATGATTCCAAAAGAAATCGATGGTTTTCAGGTCGTGATATCCGAAACGGGTGAACTGAACGCCCAGTAAGAACTCGCAGGCCAACTGCGAGTGAAGAGGAGATAAATTGACCAGCAGTCGCCAGCGCGACAAGACAAGAGTCCGCCGAGTTCCTGAGCGCGGTATCTACGATAAAGACGCGGTGTATGAGATTCTTGACGCCGGGTTCGTCTGTCACCTTGGCTACACGGCCAGCCACGGACCGGTTGTGCTGCCCACGCTCTACGGGCGGCTAGATGACACGGTGTACGTGCACGGCTCACCCGCTGCTGGAATGTTCCGCAATGCGGAATCGTCCGCTGTATGCCTGACCGTCACACACGTCGATGGAATCGTGCTCGCGCGGTCGCTCTTTCACCACTCCATGAACTACCGGTCCGTCGTTGTACTTGGCAATGCCGAGAAGATCGAAGACCCGGACGAGATGATGCTGGGCCTGAAGGCTGTTACAGACAACATCGTGCCGGGTCGCTGGGATGATGCGCGTGGTCCAAACGATGATGAGTTGAGACAGACAGACGTGTTCAAGCTAGAGATTGCTAACTGCTCCGCCAAGGTCCGCACTGGCCCTCCTGGTGACGATGAAGAGGACTACGACCTGGATATCTGGGCTGGCGTTATGCCGCTATCTCAGGTCGCTGGTGAACTGATCCCGGACCCCCGGCTCAAAGCGGGCGTTGATGTGCCTGAGTATCTGTAGCCCTAAATTGGCCGCCTGACGAGGCTGAACGATTGTCCTGTTGGGCCGCCTTCGGGCTGGGTGGCTAGCCAGAGCGCAAGTGGAGCGACGTCTTCCGGCGGCTTGACTCGTTCGCTGGCCGCAAACGTTGCGGTTTCGCCAACTTTCATAAGGCCGCGGGTGAGGTACGTCTCTACTGGCCCGGGGATGAGTTCGTTGACGTCAATATCGTGCTGCCACACTTCCATTGATAGCGACTGCGTGAACATCCACAGCGCCGCCTTGCCCACACGATAGACGCCCGGCCCCGGAGTTCGTCCCTGGTTGGAACTCATGTTGATCACCTTGCCGCCGCCAGACTCGATCATGATTGGCAAGAGCTCTCGGGACACAAAGTAAGCGCTGTACAGATTCAGTTCGATTCCTGAAATCCACACCTCTGGATCACCCTCGACTATCGAACCTTGATCCAGAATGCCGCCAGCGTTGTTGACGAGGATATCGAGACGGTCGAACTTAGACCGAAACATCGACACCATCTCTTTCACTGCGTCGTAGCTGGTCACATCGCAAGCGAAACCTGCTGCGCGACGCCCGAGAGACTCTACTGCGCCCACAACTTCATCGAGCTGCGGCTGAGTTCGAGCTACCACTGCTATATCCGCGTCAGCGTCTGCATATGCCAGCGCTATCGCCCGGCCGATGCCGCGTCCTCCGCCCGTAATGAGCGCTACTTTGCCCGCAAGGGCCTGATCGGTGGACTGAGTTTTACCTGTCACGCTAGAGCGGCCGACGGGCGATGCTGAATGACTGACCGGTTGGTCCGCCCTTTTGTTGTGTTGCCAGCCAGAGTGCCAGTGGCGCCACGTCTTCCGGTGGTTTGACCCGCTCACTCTCAGCGAATGGTGGCGTCTCGCCAACTTTCATGCGGCCTCGCGTTAGGAACGTCTCCACGGGGCCGGGGATGAGTTCATTTACGTCGATATCCTGCTGCCACACTTCCATCGATAGCGATTGCGTGAGCATCCACAACGCTGCCTTAGCAACGGGATAGGTGCCCGGTCCCGGCGTGCGGCCCATGCCAGAGCCAATGTTGATCACCTTGCCACCATCACCAGATTCGATCATCTGGGGCAGCAGCGCCTTCGACACGTAGTAAGCGCTGTGAAGGTTGAGCTCCACTCCGGCCACCCATTGCGTGGGATCGCTCTCCAGCACCGGCCGAGTTTCAATCGGCCCACCCGCGTTGTTGACGAGGATATCGAGGCGATCGAACTCAGCACGAAATGCCGCTGCCATAGACGTGACGGCATCGAAGTCGGTCACATCGCAGACCAGTCCGATGGCGTGTCGGCCGAGAGCGGTGATCTCGCCTGCAACCTCATCGAGTTGCGATTGCGTACGCGATACGACGGCCACATCCGCGCCCGCATCTGCGTACGAAAGCGCGATGGCACGGCCAATGCCGCGTCCGCCGCCAGTAATGAGGGCTACTTTGCCCGCGAGGGGTTGGTCTTGAGTTGTCAAAGAATTGCTCCTACCAGGCGATCGCGTGGCCATCACGACGTGGGTCCGCCGCTGCCATGTATGCGCCGGTTTCCGGGTGTACCAGGATCATTCCAGCGCTGCCGATACCTTCCCACGAGCCGATCATTTCAACATCGTGTCCCCGCTTGCGCAGGTTCTCAGCAGTCGCATCACTGATGCGGCGTTCAAGGCGCAACGACTCGAAGCCGGTGTGCGGATACGTGGACTCCATACCCGACTGGTAGTGAGTCCAACGGGGCGCCTCAACACACTCAGAAGCCGTGTAGCCAAAGTCCAGTGCGTTCACCAGCATCTGGAAGTTCGTCTGCACCTGCGTATCGCCACCCGGCGTGCCGCAGATGACCCGCAACTTGCCGTTAGGGCTGAACGCCATTACGGGGTTCATGGTGTGGCGCACTCGCTGACCCGGGCGCAGAGCGTCAATGTGGTCTTCATCAAGGTGCCAGTACGTCATGCGATTGTTCAACAAGATGCCGGTCTTGCCGCCGATGAGCGCCGAGCCGAAGTTGGTCTGCAGGCTCTGCAACTGCGATACGGCGTTGCCCCAGCGGTCGATCACGCAGAAGTGCGTGGTCCCAGTAGTTTTCTCCGTGACCGATTTCCACTGACGTCTGAATCGCTTTGAAGCGTCGGGTGGTGCATCCTGGAACGCCCACGGATCGCCCTCTCGAACAGACATTGCCTCGGCCGCGGCTTCAAGATCGATATCACGCGCTCGTGAGACAGCGAAGTCCTTGCAGATAAGGCCATCTGTGGGCACATCGATGAACTCAGGATCGGCCATGTACGCCTCGCGGTCGGCGAATGCGCGTCGCTTGGCCTCCACCATCACGTGAATTGTCTCGGCGGCATCTGGTCCCCACGATGGGATGTCGAACAACTCCGCCATGTTGAGTTCCTGGAGCAGGACATGGCCGCTGGAGTTTGGCGGCGCCTCGTAGACGGTGTTTCCGCGATAGGTAGTTGAAATCGGATCCTGCCAGCGGGTGGTGTGGCGGCTGAAGTCTTCTTCGGCCAGGACTCCGCCAAGCTCCTGCACCTGGCGAATGATCTCTTTGGCGATGGGGCCGTTGTAGTAGACGTCAACGCCGTACTCAGCGATCATCTTCATCGACCGCGCGAGATCGAGATTACGCACAACCTCGCCAGTTTTGACAAGCTGGCCGTTAGGCGCATAAACAGCCCGAGTGGACTCGTAGTCCAACATCGGCTTCTCAGATTCGAGCAGCCGGGCGATACGAGCAGAAGTCGGCACGCCATCTTCACACAGCTCAATCGCCGGCTCGATGCACTGCGCAAGCTTGAGTTGGCCGTACTTCTCGTGCGCAGAAAGCACACCGTGGACGATACCCGGCACTGACACCGAGAGCGGCCCCTTGGCCGGAATGCCATCGGTATACACCTCTTGCGTCGCCCCCAGAGGAGCCGCCCCAACCGCGTTGGCAACCTGGGTAGTGCCGGACTTCGCATCATGAATCATGATGAACCCATCACCACCAATGCCCGACGACTGCGGCTCAGCAATCGAAAGCGCAAAGCTGATCGCCACCGCCGCATCAACCGCGTTACCGCCGGCCTGCAATATCCGCATCCCAGCCTGGCTCGCCAGCGGATGATTTGCCACCACCGCACCATGAACACCCATCACATCGGGACGGTAGGAGTCGGAATTCACGCCGTGCGGCGAGTTCTCAAGCAGTGGCGGAAGCTGATCTGTAACCAATGTGCTGTCTCCGGGAGATGTGGCGGTGGTGAGTGGCGGAGTCTAGCAGGGGTGCCTGCCGCACGGGCATTGGCCGCGGGCGGCGAAGAGCCCCGTCACTCTGGTCTTTTCCCTCAAGGGGTGACGCGGCATCTCTGCCCGCTGATGATGCTCCTATAGACGTCAAGTGGTGTTTTGAGCCTTGTTCTGCGGGAGTTGTTTGAGGACATTGAACATCTCTCTAGCGACGTATCTCTTGAG
>CAUZJA010000056.1:0-13732 GCA_963579925.1 Dehalococcoidia bacterium
CGGTTTCATGCGTTGCGGCGACAGTCTCACCGTACCCTCCAAGAGCGGGTCTTAGACCCGCCGCTACCGTCAGTCACCACCCACAGATACATCAACCAACCCCCGCGAGGAAAGGTTCCCTGAGGAAACTCGAAGGGCACCTTTCCGGTATAACCCAGACGCTCTACCTACGCAGTACTATCCCGCTGCACCCGAAAACGCCGCCACAATCTCATCATTCGACCGCCGCAGCAACGTCGTATTTATGTGCAGCAACGGAGTTGCCCACTCCGCATTCGGCCACTGCAGCACGATCTCAGACTCCAGCAGCTTCTTCACAAACGTGTCCGTATCGATCCCATCGCCAAGCACCAACTCGAAAATATTCGATCCGTGCTCAAACGCGCGCACCTCAACACCCGGCAACTCGCCAAGCACAGGAAACAGCGCCTTCGCCTTCGTCATCGCCTCGCCAAAACGCGCCTCAAACCCATCCATGCCAGCCAGCGTTAGCGCCGCCGGAAGGTACCCCGACGACAATCCACCACCAAACATGCGCCGATCATGGAACATGTTCTCGATGAACTCGGCCGTCCCCGCGATCGCCCCACCGAATGGCGACCCAAAGTACTTGTACATAGACATGTAAACGCTATCGAACATCGCCGAATACTCGCTCACGCCAACATCCGTCGCCGCCGACATCATGTAGAGCCGCGCCCCGTCCAGATGCGACGGAATCCCCGCCTCGCGACACAGGTCGGTTATCGCCCGCATCTCATCCAACGGCACAATCTGCCCCGCCTGCCGCCTCACCGGGCTCTCAATCGACACCGCGCCAACGGGATTGAGCACACGCCCACTCACCGCGATCTCCAGCGCCGTCCGTAACTCGTCGGCAGAGAAGTAAGGCCGGTCAGGCGCCAGCGGCACAGGATTCAAACCGCTCAGCTTCGCCAGTCCATCACCCTCATCCTGATAAATGTGGCTCTGCTCCTGCATGATCACGCGGGACCGTGTCCCCGCAAGCCGCCGCAACGCCAAATGATTCGCCAGCGTCCCCGTCGGCAGCCAAATCGCCGCCGGTTTGCCAAGGTCCGCAGCAACCCGCCGCTCCAGCGCCTCCACGCTACCGCCAAGCGAGTACGCATCCTGCTCAAGCTTGCCCGCCGCTAGCAGTTCGTTCAGCCGCCCAACAATCCACTCTGGAGTCTGAGGCTCCCCGTCTCCCGAGAACACCACAGCGTTAGGCCTGAACTTTGGCTCAACCTGCTGTGCAGTAGCATCGGGTTTTTCAAGCTGCTTAACCACTAAACGTCACCTCTCCTCAAGGAATGAAGGAATTTGGATGCTCTGAACGCGGACCACGTTGCGCTCCGCCGAACGATTAGCTCGTGTGCACCGCACCAGAATCGTAGAACTGCTGAATCTCCGCCTCGGAGTAACCAACCTCAGCCAGAACCTCGGTCGTATGCTCACCCCGCGCCGGCGATATCCGAACCGCCTCAGTAGGCGTCTCCGACCACTTCGATAGCGGCCCTGCCGCCAGCACTCGACCGCCCACGGGATGCTGCTGCTCGATGATCATGCCGGTAGCCCGCGCCTGCTCGTGGTCCACCATCTCCTCAACGTAAAGCATCGGCCCCGCCGGCACCCCCGCCGCGTCGAAGATGCTCAACCACTCCGCCTGTGTCTTGGTGAGAATGAGTTTCTCAACCTCATAGGAAAGGTCCCGAGCAAACTGCAGCGCCTCATCGGAAGTCGCAACGTAACCCTCATCAAACCGCATATCGTAGACGCCAAGAGCGTCCGCCGCTTTCTTGCGTAACGGCTCGCTCAAGCACCCCAGTGTGATCGCAAGATCGGCCGTCGCGTACGAGCGGTAGTAGACATACGCCCCGTAAGGACGCTGCCTTGCCTCCCGGTAGAGGGCATCAATCTCAGAATGCCCAAGTCCAGCCTCGCGCAACAGCGGCAACTCATTCCGCACGAAATCAAACGACGGCGACGGCGCATTCTCCACGTCCGTCATACCAAGCCCCTGAATCGTCAGCGCATTCGCAAACAGAGAAGTCTCAATCTTCTGACCCTGCCCCGTGCGCTCACGATGGAACAGCGCAGCACACACCGACTGCACTACCGAGTACCCGGTGGCATAGTCCACCATCGGCATCGCAGTCACATAGCGCGGCACACCAACGTTCAGCCGATGATCACCCACCTGGTAACCATCCATAATCCCCTCGCTGGACATGATCCCCGTAAGCCCCTGCATCACCAGGTCGTAGCCCGGATTTCCTGCGTAAGGCCCTTCCCGACCAAACGCCGTAATCTCGCTATAAATCAGATCTGGCTTGACCCCCTTCAGCGTGTCGTAATCGATGCCCAGCGCGTCCAACACATCCACACGATTGTTAACCGTCACCACATCCGCGCTCGCAACCAGCTTCTGAATGATCGCGCGGCCATCATCAGACCCGGCGTCGATACTGATCGATCGCTTGCCCCGATTGACCGCAATAAAGCCCTTGCTGTCAGTCTTATCAATCGGTGCAGTCCCCTGCCGCCACGCATCACCCCACGGCGGCTCAATCTTGATCACCTCAGCACCAAGATCAGAGAGCAGAACACCACTAATCGGCCCGGCGATGATCTGTGAAAACTCCACAACCCGTATGCCCTGCAGCGGACCAGTCATCCAAACACCTGCCTGAAATTCATCGTGAGAATCGCAACACAACTCACCCTAACGACATCAAAGTTGCCCGCACAGTAGATCATCTGCCGCTGAATTGCGACCACCATACGGTTCCCAAACACCACCCTCCCTCACATCCGCCACCCCTGCGAAGGCTGGGGCCCACGCGCGCGCACATCCACCCGCCAGCCAACATACGCATCCAACCGCCGCTTCACCATCGCGCGCCCTCAATTCACCTATCATGCTGCCCACAACAAAGACGCATATCGCACGCCCCACCCGCAAAGGAACACAAACCTTGAAAATCTCAGACATCAAAACATTCCCCGTCTGGGTCGGCGCCCGTAACCAGATGCTCGTAAAAATCGAAACCGAAGAAGGCATCTACGGATGGGGCGAATCCGGCGTCATCGGCCGTGAACTGGCAGTGCAAGGCGCTGTCCAGCACTATCGAGAATTCCTGCTCGGCAAAGACCCCATGCAGCGAGGCCGCATCTGGCAAGAGATGTACCGCTCGCAGTACTTCGAAGGCGGCCGTGTCCTCACCGGAGCCATATCGGCCATCGACATAGCGCTCCACGATATCGCCGGCAAGAAACTAGGCGTCCCCGTCTACGATCTACTCGGCGGCAAGCACCGGGACTGGGTCCCAACCTTCGCAACCGGCAGCGGCAACAACACAGACGAAGTCGTCGCAATGGGCCAACTGCTCTGGAACTCCGGCTACAAAGCCTTCCGTCTCCAGTATCAGGACGCAACAGAAGACCAACTCTTCGAACCACGAGTGGCCCTCGCAGCAACCGCAACCGCCCTCAACGCAGCCCGCGAAGCACTCGGCCCGGAGCCTGTAATCGGCATCGACATCCACCACCGCTACTCCGTCGCAGAAGCAGCATCCTTCTGCAACAAGCTCCGTCCCGACACGCTCGACTTCGTAGAAGAGCCAATTCGAGACGAGACCCCGGAGGCCTACGCCGAGCTACGCAAGATGACCAACATCCCATTCGCCATCGGCGAAGAGTTCGCGTCCAAGTGGCAATTCCTGCCCTACATAGAACGCGGCCTGACCAACTTCGCCCGGCTCGATATCTGCAACGTAGGCGGCATCACAGAGGCCATGAAAGTAGCCGGCTGGGCCGAAGCCCACTACATAGATCTAATGCCCCACAACCCCCTCGGCCCAATTTGCGTCGCCGCAACATCCCACCTGGCCATGGCCATCCCAAACTTCTCATGGCTAGAAATCAGAGAATCCCCTGGCGAAGCGCCCGGTAAATACGACCCCAAAGTATTCCCCGTCCAACCAAAAGTAGAACCCGGCAAAGTAACAGTCCTAGACCAACCCGGCCTAGGCGTAGAAGTAGACGAATCCCTCCTAACCGAACCCTTCAGATTCACCGAACCCCCACACCTACACCGAACGGACGGCTCCTACACAAACTGGTAACCGCCCGCCAAAACCGGTCGACCACCACATCGCGATCACGCGCACACCCCACATCCGCCACCCCAGCGAAGGCAGGGGCCCACGGACCCAAACGTTAGGAAATGTTCCCTGAGGCCACTCGAAGGGCACCTTTCCGGCATCCGACCGCCTCATCGCAATCACGCGCCTCCTCACATCCGTCGCTCCGGCGAAAGCCGGAAGATGGATTCACATTTGAAGTGCAACACCTGCTCGTTGAACAACTCCGCAGGAGTCTTATAGTCCAGGCATTTTCGCGGAGTGTTGTTGTAAGCGCCAACTAATTGGATGAATCGATCATCACTAAGCGTTACAAGATCCGTCTTTCGAGGTAGCACTCGTCGCATCCGTCCGATCGCATTCTCAACGCCACCTTTCTGCCATGGCGAGTACGTATCGCAGAAGAACGTTCCATATCGAGATCATGCAGTTCGTAGTGGCGAGCGAACTCAGTCCCGTTATCGAACGTGATCGTCTGACGCCACTCCGGTGGCAGCGGCGCCAGGATTTCTTTCATGGCCATAGCGATCGGTATCGCTTCCTTTGTGAGCGGCCTGGTTGCGATGAGTAGACGTGAATAGCGCTCATGCAAGGCCAGAACTGCCTGCCCGTACTTGCTGAACAGCATCAAATCAGCTTCCCAGTGGCCCGGACTCTTACGATCTTCGGCCACCTCAGGTCTCTCCGAGAGCGGTCGACGATGAGCCATAAATGAGGCGGGAGAGCCACCCTTGCGCCCCCGCCACCCTCGCTTCGACTTCGCACGAGGGAGCAGATCACGCCACTCATACTTATTCGTACGAGTGATCTGGGCGTAGATGAACCGATAGATCGTCTCGTAGGAGATCACATGTTTGCCAGCATCTCGGGCCAGACGTCCAGAGACTTGCTCAGGTGATCATCCAGCCTCCAGACGCGAGATAACCAGTTCACGCAAATCGCTATTACGATCCAGTATCGAGCCGGTCCAACGGCATGCGCGGCTCAACTTCTGCGCTTACGAAGGCTTGTAACCACTTTGCCTCGACGTATTCCGCTTTAGCTCTCGAGTAATGGTTGATGCCGAGCGATCCAAACCTGCAGCGATTTGCCTGATCGAGGAACCGATGGCTTGTAGACGGGCGATCTCGCACCGCTCTTCAATGGAGATTTGTGTGTAGTTATGTCCCATGGCAACACCCTAACGAGGTGTTGCACTTCGTTTGTGAACTGAGGTAGCCCAGGCACGGCCTCGCGACATCCACCCGCAACGCGACATGCGCAACCAACGAATTAACGACGCCGGGGCAACCCCCCGGTATTACCCGGCTGTTGGATCCCTAAAGTGCCTCCATGGCAGATGGCTAGAAAACCGCAATTGGATTCGCTGGCGAACCCGTACCCCCCAGCACCCGTAGTGGATTCACCGTCAGCATGAACTCATACCGACCCTCCTCCGCACACACATCCGCCAGCGGCTCCAGCAGCGAATTGTCCACCAGCGCCACCCCGTAAGCGAAAATCGCTCCATGCACCGTCCACGGCACGTCGTACTCATTCGGCGCCGCATCCATCATGTCCCACACCAGCAGCGACATCTCGTTATCTCGAATAAATGGGAGGCACGAAGCGTGCAGGCCCGGCCGCTCCGCTCCTCGCGTCCACACACCACCATTCGCCGCCGAGAATTTCTCACGGCCGCTATAAACACATACAGCATCACCAGGCTGCAGGGTGATGCCCTCAGCAGCAGCAATCTCCTCCAACTCCCCTCCGTGAACCGGCGTATCCAGCGTCACATGCTCGCCACCGCGATGCTTCACCACATCAAGTAGCACCCCGCGCGTCAGAATCCCATCCGACCACTCATCTACCGTCCCGTGCCGCACACCATCGAACTGCACGTTCTCGTTGTGGTCGACACCATCCCAACCGCCGTTCTCATCCCACACATGGCACAGTGCGTCTATGTGGGTAGTCGATGTTCCATGAAACGCCACGCCAAAATACTCCGTAGCAGCACCACCACCCGGCGGCCGATCGCCCTTCATCAAAAATTGTACCGCAGGCTTCGGATTCTCCGCAGAAGGCTCCGTAGGAAACGGCCGACTCAGCGAAACCGTCCGCCCAGTCTTCACCAGCGAAACCGCACTCAGGCGCTTCGCATCATCAATCAGATTCATCGCCCCCGCGCCGCCCTTATCGCCCCAACGACCCCAGTTCCGCTTATCCCGCAAATACCCATCAACATCCGCGCGCGTAGGCAAAGTGTGCTCAGTCATCCAGTCATCTCCTTGTTGATTTGAATCCGAGTGAAATCCCTTCGCCGTACCAATAACGTCGGCTGTTGCCGTCCCGCGGCCAATACGACCTTTGGTCCACCTAAGGTGTCTGCTTGCCCCACATCTCAATCGCGTGGCCGTCCGGGTCCGAAAAATACAAATGCAGCGAACCATCGCCGTGAGCCATCGGCCCCACAACCTCGTGGCCCGCATCCGTCAGCCGCTTCGCAAGTGGCTCCACATCCTCCTGCGCAACCCCGTACACAGGATGCACCTGCCCAATCTGATCGCCGAAGTAGTGACCAAACGACCCCTCCCAGTAAGTGCTGTTCCACACGCCCGGCTCCCAGATCCCCAGGTACTGGTTATCGCCAATCAACAGCGCTCGTGAGCCCTTGCCCGGGCCGCCATCAAACGACGCATACTCAAACCCCAGAACATCCACATAAAAATCAGCCGACCGCTCCGCATCCGCCACCACAATCGCCAGCTCAAAAATTCCGTAAGCCTTCATGTCATCAGCTACTGCCTAGAGTCGTATCGTATGAGCACACCCGCTCGGGACGGAAGTATAACCCCACACTGCTTCCACTCAGATACGTCACCGTATGCGCACACACCGCATTCGTCGTCCCGAGAAGGAAGGCTCCGCGACCGACGTAGGGACCTCATCTTTAGAGTCACATCACCTGATCACATCCACCATCACGGGATGAGGTCCTCACGGCCCGCAATGCCGATCTCAGGACGACGAAGCAGGCGGGTGCGTATGACCAGAACCCATCGGAACACCCCATCAACCAATACCAAAGGTTGAGTGAAATACTCAGCTTCCTAGTTCCCGGCGAAGCATGTCCAGCGCGGAGTGCCCTACTCTCGCAGGGCTACGTCCCTACGCTCCCAGCCCGGGCGGAACATGCGCAAGAAGTGCTTCGGCGAGTACGGGTGCTTCGCCGCCTCTTCCTCATCCAGCTCCACGCCAAGACCCGGCGCCGTCGGCATCTGAAGGTGGCCGTTCTCAACTCTCAAGTAGCCGTGCAGCACATCTTCCGTCCACGGCTCAAGGAAATCGTCGAAACACTCCTGGATGAAGATATTCGGCGTCACCGCGCAAATCTGCAGCGCCACCATCGTCTTTAGTGGACTCTCCGCGTTGTGCAGCGCAAGCTCCGCATGATGCGCCCTTGCGATACCGGCGATCTGGATGGTGCGCCAAATACCACCAACGCCCAGAGGCTCCGGGTTGATGACGTCGGTCACATCAGCCGCAAGGAAGCGCGCGAAGTCGTGTAACTCATGCATGCGTTCGCCCGCGATTACACGCACAGGAACCTTCTCGGCAACCGATATCAACGCCTCGATATCGTTCGACAGCACCGGCGTCTCAAACCACGTCACATCGTAGTCAGCCAGCCAGTTTCCAATCTTGACGGCCTCGCCAACGCTGAAACGATCATGCGCCTCAATCAGCAGATCAGCCGAGTCCCCAATCGCCTCACGGACCGCACCAACGATGGCCTGCGTCTCTTTGTGCTCGTCACGTGACATCTTCATGTAAGCGGTGCCAAACGGGTCGAACTTAACGGCCGTGTAGCCCTTGTCGATCACCTCACGCGCCTTGTCCGCCATCGCCTTCGGATTGCGCCCACCGGAGTACCAGCCGTTGGCGTACACCCGCACCTCGTCCCGCACCTTGCCACCAAGCAGCGTGTGCACAGGCACACCCATCGACTTGCCAAGAATGTCCCAGCAGGCCATCTCGATCCCCGCCATTGCGGGCGTAATGTTCAGGAACGCCGATAGATACAGATAGTTCCATATCTCATGGACATTGCAAGGATCCATGCCAATCACGAGATGCTTCGTCTCTTCGATGGACGCAACGCGAGGCTGCGTTTGCAGACCCCCGGTGGCCTCACCCAACCCCGTAATGCCCTCGTCTGTTTCAACGACTACGAAGACCCAGTTTTTCCACGGATTCCCAACTACAACGGCACGAACATTTGTGATTTTCATGGCACAAGCCTAGCCATGATTACCGCCCGTCCAACACACCCGCTGGGAGTAAGTCGTAATATGCCTGCTCCACGACCATCCTTCCGCCAACCCACAACTACCGGAGCAGACGCTTGGCAACCCGAATTGAGCCCGACTACTTTTACGATGTGATTACGGTGGCACAGCCAGCGATCTCACCTGATGGCACGCAGGTGGCCTTTACCAAGCAGTACGCCAGCCGCGATGCCAACAAGATTCAGTCGCACATCGTTATGTCCATGGGCGGCGAGCTTCGTGATTACACGCAGGGTCCATACGACTCCGCCCCACAGTGGTCTCACGCTGGCGATCGGCTGGCATTCGTTCGCAAAGACGACAACGATAAGAGCCAGATCTGGACCATGCCGACGTCAATGGGCGAGGCAAGCCAGCTGACCACCCAACCGGGTGGCGTAGCGGGCTTCGAGTGGTCACCCGATGACACTACGATTCTGTTCCAGTCCACCGTCGATCCAAGGGATGAAGACCCTGATTCCGACAAGAAACCTGTGGTCGTAAACCAGCTCCGATACAAGACCGACGGCTCCGGGCTGAACGGCAGCGGTCGCTCACACCTCTTCACCATCCCATCAGATGGCGACGAGGCGGAGCAACTCACCCACGGCGATATCGACCACTACGCCCCCACCTGGTCACCAGATGGCGAGCGAATCGCCTTCATGGCGGCGAAGGACGTAAACCGGGAGTTTGAATCGCGCTCTGAGGCGTACACGATGAAATTGGGCACCGGCCTCTCCCGATCCATTAGCGCTGGCCTGTACGCCGTTGCCGGTGTCACATGGTCGCCGGATGGCACGAAGTTGGCGGTACTGGGAACGGCATCGCTGGAAGAAGGTGGCGCATGCACGCCAATGTGCCAATCATGGATATTCATCATCGAAGAGAACGCCCCTACGCGCTCAGTAAGCGATGACAGCATCTGGCCGCACCTTGATGGCTACTACGACTCCGCTGCGGGCAGGATGCGGTGGCTGGAAGACGACCGCATAATCTTCTCCGCCGCCGCCGCTGGGCAAAGTTACATATGTTCAGCAGACGCAAACTCTCTCGATATTCAGAAGCTAACCCCCGGCGGCGCGCTGATCACCGGCTGGTCGGCGACAGCAGATGCCAGCAAAGTAACCTTCGCCACCGGCACGCCAAATCGCATCTCAGATGTGGAACTCCACGACCTCTCCGCTGGCTCCAGTGAGACACTCACCGACTTCAACTCAGAGTGGCTCTCAGCACACGAAACTGCTCACATCGAAAAGCTCACGTACAAGCGAGATGGCGTCGACCTGGAAGCTCGCATCTACTTCCCTCCGGGCTTTGACGAGTCCGAGCAGTACCCGCTGCTTCTCGATGTCCACGGCGGCCCTCACGGCGTATTTTACGACACATTCCTGCCGATGCATCAGATTGCGGCGAACAGCGGCTATATCGTGCTAGCGGTCGACCCCCGCGGCTCATCAACATACGGAAAAGACTTCGCTTGCGCCGTCCACCATGATTGGGGTGAAGGCCCATACGAAGATCTGATGGCGGGCGTAGAACTAATCGCCGAACGACCATACGTAGACCCGAACAAAGTGGTCATGCACGGCTCCAGCTACGGTGGCTACATGGGCACCTGGATGGCCGGACACACAAACCGCTTCAAGGCCATCGCTGTCGCCGCGCCAGTAACCAACATGCTCAGCTTCTGGGGCACGTCAGACATCGGCGTCCACTTCTCGGAAATCGAACTGGGTACAGGCACCGGACTCGAGAGCTTCGAGGCGTACGTCCAGCACTCCCCAATCTTCTACGTCCCCAATGTAGAGACACCAATGCTCATCCTTCACGGCGAGAACGACGACCGCGTACCAATAGAGCAAAGCGAGCAATACTTCACAGCCATGCGACGACTCGCAAAAGTAGTCGAATTCGTCCGTCTACCAGACACCTCCCACGGCCTCTTCGCCAACCGCAATCTAGCAATGCGCGAAGAATACTTCACCCGTGTATTCGACTTCCTGGAGGGCCAACTCAACCCAAAGGCTGACTGACCTACCGTTCATACGATCGACACGGTAGCGGCGGGTCTAAGACCCGCTCTTCAATTCGAGCGATCGCAACGCTGATCCAGCCACACCCCACATCCGCCACCCCGGCGAAGGCGGGGGCCCACCACGCACACTCACGTTCACGCTCCACTCCCCAAACGCGAACCACCCCACATCCGTCTTTCCGGAATTTGCGCCCCGCGCAAATGTCCGGAATCCAAGCACGCACACGGTTGAAGTATGGTTGTGGGCAATACGCATCTGCCGTGTGCACTCCAGCCTTCGCCCCTAGCGCCCTGCGCTCTATGCCCGTGCGGCAGGCACCTCTACCCCACAACACCTTTTCGGACATGCTCGCTGACCGGGTCACGACCATTGGGCACATCCCTCGCCCGCAGATCATCTTCCAGATCGTCGTAGCCGCCACGATGTCCAACCACAAACCCACAGATGACCGTATAGTCGTCCGCCGATACGCCTAATTTCTTGTACGCATCTGCCTTCTCGATGCCGCCCATCCCATGTGCGAACAGTCCCATCATCGAAGCCTGGAATGCCAGCGACATCCACGCCGAGCCGGTATCGAACTGCCCGGACCCCAACGGACTACCATCATCGCGACTCTTTTTCGCAAAGAAATAGCCGAGTAACGGTGCGTTTGTGGCCCATTTTTGGTTACCCGGCCTTAAGACCGAGTCAAAAACATTCCGGTCTGGACCATCCGTCTCATAGACCACCATCCACGGCTGCGAGTTACTTGATGACGGCGCCCATCGGGCCGCTTCAAACAGTTTTGCGATTTCGTCCTCCGTCAGAGGTTCACTGGAAAACGCTCTCGTAGACCAGCGTTCCGTGAACACTGGGGCGACATCGGCATCGGCTTGGCGATTATTTTCGACTTCAGACATACAGCCTCTTTCGTTCTATCAGCTTCAGGCGGGTTAAGATTACGCCCTCAAACTCTTTAGATTCAGGAATTCAACATGAAGATTACAGATGTCAAAGCTTATCCCCTGAAGACCCGCACAGCGCTGGTACTAATTTTCACCGACGAAGGCGTAGAGGGAATCGGCGAATGCTCGCCGATGAACATCGAGATCATGGCGCACTTCGTTGAGACCGCCCTGAAGCCACTGCTGGTAGGCAAAGACCCTCTCGATATCGAACAACTCTGGAACAAGATGTACATCCGCACCTACAAGCTAGGCGTGCAGGGAACGCAGCCATCCTGCATCGCATGCCGGTGACCTTGCCCTCTGGGACATCAAGGGCAAGGTCACCGGCATGCCCATCAACAAGCTCATGGGCGGCGCCGCACACAGCACATTCACCATGTACAAGTCCATCGGCGGCGGCATGCGCCTGACGCCCGACGGCATGCTCGACCTCGTCAAAGAAGCCCACGACCAGGGCTTCAAGGCAGTCAAGATTCGCATGGACTACGGCCCGTTCAACCAGGATACCGACCTCGATAAAGACTTCGAGATGTTCCGCCTCTGCCGAGAATGCCTCCCCGACTCAATGCCGCTCAGCTTCGACGCCAACAACGGCTACTCCGTAAACGGCGCCATCAAGCAAGGCAGGCGCTTCGAAGAACTCGGCATCTACCACTTCGAGGAGCCGGTAGCCCAGTACAACTACGAAGGCATCCGCCAGGTCGCAGACGCCCTCGACGTACCCGTCTCAGCAGGTGAGCACGAGTACACCCGCTGGCAGTTCCGAGACCTAATCCTGCAGGCCCGCCCTGACATCCTCCAGCCCGACATCGTGAAGTGCGCTGGCATCACTGAAATGAAGCGCATCGCCACGCTGGCCGAAACATTCGACATGCAGCTCCTGCCGCATCAAACACAACCATCGATAGGCAACGCTGCCTCACTCCACGTAGTCTCAACACTCCCACAATCCACCCGTCCCCACGAGTACACCGGCCCAGCCCCGACCTCGACGATCTTTTCGACGACCCCTGGGAATTCAAAGACGGCCAAATCACAATCCCAGACCGCCCCGGCCTCGGCCTAACCCTCAACGAAAAAGCGTTAGAGTCCGCGATTCTGTAGCGGTCACACAATCGCGATCTGAACGCCTACGGTAGCGGCGGGTCTAAGATCCGCTCTTAATCGCTCGTTCAACGCGTGTGCAGTCGACTAATCTACCGCTGAAGAGCAGGTTTGAAACCTGCCCTCTTCAGCGCCGCGCTCAATGCCCATGCGGCAGGCACCGCACCCCGGAAGGGGCAACCCCCCGTGGTTGCCCGCGCCGACCACACCGCGCGCATCAACCCGCACCCCTCTTACCCGATCAACTCCCCCACAACCCGCATCGCACTCAAAACCGCAGACTCCAACCCGGAATTCTCCGTATAGTCCCCGCAAAAGTGAATATTCCCGTACGGTGCCCTGATCTCATCGATCAACTCCAACCGACCAACCCGCCACGGACAAATCGCATGCGGCCAATGCTTCACCGCCCGCTCAAGCACCCGCCCCCGCGCCTCCGGGAAGACATCGACCAGCTCCGATTCAAATATCGCCAGCGACTCATCATCCGGCATCTCCTGAAGCTTTTTGGACGCATCGTTCCCGGCATACAACCTGATCAACCCCCGCCCATCTTCTTGCTTCAACGCAGGGGAGAACGTGTACGTAGGATCGCTAACACCGATGATCTTCTTGCCCACCACAGGAATCCGCCACACACCTTCCCCCAGGAAGTACTCAGACGGCCTATCGACCAGAAATGCCGCCGAAGACATAGCCCCGTACTCGCACTGTGCCAACGCAGCACGCTTGGCCTCTGGCACATCCCGAAGCACCCGCAACGCAAGTGGCGCAGGCACCGCCATCACGCACTGCTGCGTCTCGACGGTAGTGCTGACACCATCCTGTTCATATTCGATGGTGATTGCCCCCTCAGCGGACTCAACATTCGTCACAGAAGCACCCGTTTCCACCCTGGCGCTAACCTGCTCAGCCAACGTCCGCGTGAGGTGCCCCGTACCGCCCTCAACGAAAAACTCATCCGCCGCATGATGCAAGAAAGTGTTCACCGGCTGAAACGCAGCAACCTCATCACAACCAAGAGTGCTGGAAGCCATAGAAAACGCGTCCCACAGAGCCTTCACGTCTGGATCGCTTATCTTCAACAGATCCACCAGAGACTGCTCGGACAACGCCCTGAATCGCCCGTTATCAGAGCGCGGCGGCTTATCGACGATTCCGCTGTAACGAGACCGCAGTCG
>CAUZJA010000057.1:0-13564 GCA_963579925.1 Dehalococcoidia bacterium
GTCATCACGTCAGGGCGCACCCTGACGCGGAGATCGCCACGGTCAAGGCGGCCAACGCCATGGATGTGGGCATGATCCTAAGTTCCGGGTCCAGTGTTGTCATGGAGAAGGTCGCCTCTGAGGCAACCCGCAAGATCTGGTTCCAGCAGTACTTTTACCGGGACAGGGCTATCACCGAACAGATGGCCCACCGCGCGGACGAGTCAGGATACTCGGCCTTGTGCATCACTCTGGATGCCTCGATAGGGTCCAAGCGTGAGAGGAACCTGCGTAACAACTACTCCTTCCCAGCGTCGCCCAATTACGATGGATTGACTGCCAAAACGGGATTTGCCCCGTCCAGCGACGATGCCCCCCTGATCTTCTCGGGCATGGTCAGTCCCAAGGCCACCTGGGACGAGTTCGATTGGCTCGCCTCCAAGACGGATCTTCCCCTGATCGCCAAAGGAATCATGACCGGCGAGGATGCCCGGCTGGCGGTGGAAAACGGCGTCAAGGCCATCATCGTCTCGAACCACGGAGGGCGAAGCCTGGACTCCACTTTCGCTACTATCGAGGCCCTGCCAGAGGTGGTGGACGCAGTTGCCGGTCGCGCCGAGGTTTATCTGGACGGCGGTATACGGCGCGGCTCTGACATCGTGAAGGCCATCGCCCTGGGCGCGAGGGCCGTTCTGATCGGCCGCCCCATATTCTGGGGACTGGCCGCGAACGGTGAAGAGGGGCTGAAGGACCTGCTGGGGATACTCCGTGACGAGCTCGAGTCGACTATGGGCCTTTGCGGGAATCAGAACGTGGCCAGCATCGACCGAAGCCTTGTGGGTACGGTATCGCCTCTGATGTCGCTCCCTCAGTTCCCAAACGGGTAGTCCTGGCCGACCGCATGGGTAGGCGTAGTGTCTTGGGAATGTCACACACGCCCATCGCTAGCCTCCCATCTTCATTGGCCCCGCGAACGCGCTACTGCGCGCTCGCGGGGCCCGTATTCCCATAAAAATGGGAATACAGCGGTTGTTCGGATACCGCTAGCCAGCCACTGCATCACCCACATCAAACCCTCGGCCCAGGGTCGCGAAGATATCTCGCCATCTTGCCTCCATATCGTCTGCGTGCAGGCGGGGTTTCCAGCCTTGCTTCAGGTAGATGGAGATGGCGGCAGTCGGAAGTCGTCAGTGGACAGGTAGGCCTTTTCGAACCCATCGGAGTGGAGGCGGTGATCCACGGCGGTGACGACCAGGGTGTTCCCAGTCCTTTGCCGGCGTGCTCAGGATCGGTGATGAGCCAGCCGAGTGAGCCGCCGTCTGGCCATCGTGGTGGCTGCATCTTCTGGGCGATGGACGATGTCACCAGCGCCCCGGATTCGAGATGCTCTACGACGTAGAAGCCACCATCGAGCTGGTTCGAGATGATCCACGGGATGATTTCGCGCGACTCGAACGCTAGCCCGTAGCAGGTGTTGTACTTCGCATCGTCCTCGCCGGGGCGAAACTGGCGCAGAGCGTATCCGTCGGGAGTGGGGCTTACAGGTGCTGGATTATCAAGTGAGATGACCATCTCAAGTTGGTGGTCAAATTGGAGTTTCTGGCGAAGGTAGCCTCGGCCGCCGAGGAGTTTGTTGTTATCTGGATTATCTGGCATACGGCAATGATGCCAGATACGCAGGCCTTGGGTTTGCCCCTTCTCCCACCGGGAGAAGGTTGGGATGAGGGGGCTGCTCTGGCGGTTGAAGTGCTGCGTAAGACGCAATAGCCCCCTCACCTCAATCCTCTCCCGGGGGGCGAGGAGGTAGATCAGCTCCCGTACAGCTTCGTCTGTGGGTTGAAGGCGTACCAGCCAAACCAGAATGACTCATGCGATGGCAGGCGTTCCAGCTTTTGCGTCTCGTCACCGATCTTGAACAAATCTGTTTCTGTGAGTTGCCACAGATCGTTGTTTTCATCGACCACCTGACGCGGGTTATCGGTGGGGCTGAAGGTGTGGCCTCCGCGGTCGTACGCGCGTGCTGCCTTTGACTGGGGCTCGGAGACAATCATGACTTCTTGCGGGCCTACGACATCGTTCACGACGAGCTCTTCGGCCAGTGTTTCGATGGGGTAGGCGGATGCTGCGCCGAAGAATTTTAGTGCCAGTACGCGGTCTTGTTCGATTCTTCGGTCGTCGGTCAAGTACGAGGGGAACATCACGTCTGGGCTGTGGAAATAGTTGTAGTAGATGGCCCCCTGGTTTTCTGGGTGGCGATACCGCCTTGGGAAGCCCTGATCTTCCGTTAGCACTGTTGTGTCCGGATTCTCTGACAGCCACTCTTCCCACGTGGTCAGAACCAGTGGTAGCAGCTCTAATTCAAGCTCGGAGTTGGCGAGCTTTCCGACGACTGGCTCGCCGGTGAGGGAGTGCCATAGCGATAGCGTTGCGCGGTCGTACATGAGCTTGTTGGAGTTGAAGAGGAAGCCGGATGTTCCAAAGCTCCGTACTGTGCCGTCAGTCTCGGCGTCATACATGACGCCCGTGCCGCAAAGCGTTCAGAACACCACGGTTACAGGTTTGCCCTGAATGACGTCGTTCGCCAGTTCGTGGAATGCCATGTGTCGCCACGGATAGGCGCGTGCCTCGCCGTTTACCACCGCGCCGAAGACGGGGTCGTCTGGCTCCAGGTATGAGATTTCGTCGCCTCTGATCACCGAGGGGTCCTCCAGCGGCGGTATGCCATCACGAGCCACGCCGCCCCACTGAATTGCCCACATTGGGATGCGGCGGTCATCTGATTCCACAAAGAACGATGCGAATCGATCGTCGATCTGTGAGTAGATATCGCCCTTCCCCGTCACGTAGCCAGGCAGCGGTTTCAGTTCTGGGTGATCGCCCAGCCACTGGTACCATTTAGCCCACTCTGAGCCCCCGATTGACTCGCCTGTGAACTCCTGAAGCACACGCCCAAGCTCGTTGATGCTGTGATCCTCGAAAACGAAACGAGTTAACTCGATGAGGGGAATGATCGATTGCTGGAGACCCAGTTCCCCCGCCGCCTGAATTGCCACGATGTTCGGGCCGGTGAAGAAGTCGAATGACTGGAGCATCAGTAGCCGGGCGCGGTCCAGCTCATCTTTAGAGGGAGTCTGGGGGGGAAGCGGAACGACGGTCGACGTGGGAAGTGGGGCAACGGTTGGTGCTGCCTGAGTTACGGTAGGCGTCGCAGTGGGAATGATCTGGGTGGGTGCGGTAATGGGGACGGTTATCGATCCATCACGATGATTGCTGCACGCGACAATAAGAAAGAGAGTTGAAATCGCGATCGTGAGGCTTCGAAACGCCACACCATCTTTCTCGGAGGGAATATGCTTAGGCACAATTACCGCCAGGAGTCATATTGTCACAGTCAAATAGCGAAGAGAAATCCGGCACAGCTTCTATGTATGGCATGCCGTTGCTGGAGGCAGCAAAGTCAGCCGGGCTAACCATTACGGCGCCGGCTGAGCCAACAGACGAGGAAGTTTCAGTCAACGGTTTCAAGTTTCATTACCTTGATTGGGGCAACAAGCACTTGCCCCATCTTCTCTTTATTCACGGCTTTGCTCAGCAGGCCCATTCATTCGACTTTGCTGCACTGGGTCTCCGAGATCGGTTCCACGTTATTTCTGTAGATCTGAGAGGCCACGGTGACACCGACTGGTCTACAGACGGAAGTTATCTACTTTCTGAATACGTTGCTGACATCGCCCTCTTTGTAGATGCACTGGGGCTGACAGACCTCAGTATTTGTGGTCTTTCACTGGGCGGCAGGGTTGCCTTTGTATACGCAGCGGACCACCCATCGGTCGTTCGCTCACTGGTGGTGGTGGACGCTGCGCCAGATCTAAACCTTAGCGGTTCGTCGCGAATACGAGACTTCGTGCAGGGAGAGGATGAGTGGGACTCCTTCGATGATCTGGTCAACCATGTTGCGGGATATACACGGAAGCTTCGGCCTATCGAGCAAATTCGAGGTAGCGTGAGGCGCGCGGCGAAAGAGCTTCCCAACGGCAGGTGGACGTGGAAGTACGACAGAGTTCTGCGCCAGCCACGGCCGAAAGATCCAACGTTCACGACCGAGTATCTGTGGACTTTCATGGACAGGGTTGCTTGCCCAATGCTCTTGGTTCGGGGGGTAAAGAGCGATGTCTTGACGCCGGAGGCTGCGCAGGCAGTGCTTGATCGCGTGTCCACTGCGGAACTAGCCGTTGTTGAGAAGGCAGCACATCTGGTTCCCGGCGATAATCCAGTCGGGTTCGCAGATGCTGTGGGGCCATTCTTCAACAAGGTCCTGGACGGTAGCTCGGAGGCTTCTTAGCGTGCGAGGAGTCTTCTACGGTTGGTGGATTGTTGCTGCGGGTGGGGTGGTGCAGGGTTATGCCTCAGCCACATTCTGGCGTGGGTTCGCCGCATTCTTTGGGCCGATAGTCGATACGTTTGGCTGGAGCGCTGGCGCAACCGCCGGAGCGATGTCGTTGCAGCGTACCGAGGGCGGGATGATCTCCCCTTTTGTGGGGATGATCATCAATAGGTTTGGACCGCGAAGGGTGATGGCAGTGGGAATTGCCATAACGGGAACGGCATTCATCCTGATGAGCCAGGTTCAGTCGCTCTGGCAGTTCTACGCAACGATGGCTCTGCTGACGGTTGGAATGTCGTTTGGCACTTTTATTGTTCTTGTCTCCACGGTGAGCAACTGGTTCGTGAAAAAACGGTCAAAGGCACTGGCAATCCTCATGGCCTGCACCGGCGTCGGTGGATTCCTCGTTCCGGTTCTCGTTCTATCCATCGATACCTGGGGATGGCGTGACGTGCTGCTGTCGGTTGGCGTGGGTTTCTGGATTGTGGGCTTCCCAGCCTCATACTTCATGCGAACTCGCCCTGAAGACTACGGACAGATGCCAGACGGTGTGGCTGCAATCGATGAAGCGACTGGCCGACCGGTCGTGATCCGAGAACCCGATTTCACAGTTCGGCAGGTGATGAAAACACCGTTTTTCTGGCAGTTTTCAATCGCAGCGAGCTTCGGTCAACTGGTCTCATCAACCAACCTGCTCCACATCACCGCGTTGGAATCATTTGACGTTAGTCTGAAGCTCGCTGGTGTTGCTATTGGAATGGTAGCGGTCGGCGATTTCGCTGGCAGGCTAGGAATAGGCACCCTCAGCACTCGGTTCGATAATCGACTGCTTTTCGCGGGCTCATTTGCCATCCAATCTATTGGCACCTTCGCACTGGCTCTGACCCACGCTGAAATATTTGGGTACACCCTGCCATTATTTTTGACGCTACCTATTTTCGCTCTAGGGTTTGGAATTGGGTTTGGCTCATCAATTCCGCTTCGCCTTTCCATGCTGGCCGACTACTTTGGGCGCCGTAATTACGCTTCGGTGGTGGGCATCACTAGCACCGTAAGTGCAGGATTCTCCGCCATTGGACCGGTGGCCGTTGGTTTGACATTTGATATGACGGATACCTACAGGCCGGGGTTCCTGGCTCTGGCAGCGATTTTGACTTTGGCGATACCTATAGTTCTGCTATTGGAGCAGCCAGGAAGGGTTGCTGCGAGGCTGCGTCAGTCCCAGATTCAAGAGCGCGCTAGGGCTGCTCTGGAAACACCAGAACCGGGCGATCAAACGGAGCGGTAATCATTACGCGTGTGCCAATTTCCAGTGGTGCGATGGATCGACGTCGGACGTATATTTGGCGCAGAGATGGCAACTCAATGCCGTACTCAGTGAACTCACCCTGGTATTCGCGATAGCGGACAGTTCGGATCGCTCCGCCACCTTCCCAGGGTCCCAACTCAAGGTCGTGTGCACGCAGTACTGCGTCTACGAACACCCCGTTGCCGAGCGGGCCATTGGGAGATCGGTATCGAAAGCGGCCAGCTTCGGTGTCCACGTACGGCCCGGCGATTCTTCCGCGTACTGTGTTGGACGGCGCAATCAGCTGTGCCACCTCAGAGCTATTTGCCCCGGAGTACAGGTCGTTCGGCTTGCCGACTTGTAGCACGCGCCCGGATTGCATAATGGCGACGCGATCTGCCATCCCCAGCGCTTCTTCTCGGTCGTGCGTCACCAGAATGGCGGTCGTGCCGTGGCTCTCGACTATCTCGCGGACGTCTCGCCGCAGCGTTCCGCGAAGTTGGCGATCCAGATTCGAAAATGGCTCATCCAGGAGGAGAATTACCGGGTCTGGTGCCAGTGATCGGGCCAGCGCAACTCGTTGTTGTTGACCACCTGAAAGTTCATGCGGAAATCGGCTCTCATACCCGCCAAGGCCAACCATCTCCAGCGCCTGAGTTATACTGGCTTTTCCACTAGAAGCAGCGTCTGGAACGCCAAATGCGACGTTGTCCATCACAGAGAGGTGTGGGAACAGAGCGTAGTCCTGGAACACCATCCCTACGCGGCGACTTTCAGGTTTGACGTGAGTCCTTGCATCAGCAATTATCTGCCCGCCGATGGAAAGATGGCCGCTTTCAATGCGCTCGAATCCGGCAATTGCCCTGAGCGCTGTGGTTTTGCCAGAGCCGCTCTGGCCCAGAATAGTCAGGAACTCGCCCGGTCGAACGGCAAGGCTCAAATTATCCAGAGCAGGGCTGGCCGCACCGGGATACGTGACGCATACGTCGCTCATTTCCAGGAGCGGATCATCTTTATTGAGACCGCTGGGGTTGAGATTGCGGGCGGTGGCCATTAGCTTGTTGTGCCTGCTGGGTCTTCAGGAGAATTGGACGATGAGAGTTGGGCGTCCCTGAACAGCAGGAACGCGGTGGGGATGCCTGATGACAGTATCAGCACCAGCGCGGGCACCGCAGCTTTGGCGAAGAACGCTTCTTCAGTGAAGCCCCAGATGTCTGTGGCCAACGTCTGGAAGCCAATCGGCCCCAGGATCAGCGTGGCCGGTAGCTCTTTCATTGTGAGAAGGAACACGGTAGCCGCTCCCGCGAGAACGCCGGGCATGACCAGTGGAAGTGTGATTCGAAATCCTACGTGCCATGAATTCTTGCCCAGGCCGCGGGCGGCTTCTTCAATGCGGGGGTTCACCTGCATGAGAGATGCCCTGATCGCACTGATCGCCGCTGGTAGGAAAAGGATCACATAGGCGACCACAAGGAGGGAACGGGTCTGGTAGATGGGTGTGAAGACGTTGATGCCGAAGAACACCAGCGCCAGTGCTACGACAATTCCTGGTAGACCAAATCCGAGATAACTTGCGCGCTCGATACTGAGGCTAAGCAGGTCGCGATGTCGCACCGCAAGTATCGCCACGGGAATCGCCGCAAGCGTAGTGAACAGTGCTGCAAGTCCACCGGCCTGAAGTGAGTTTGCGAAGGCGGTCCAATCCAAACCGACCTCTTCGCCTCGCGCAACTCCGCGGACTACCCAGTACGTGACGACGCCAAGTGGCGCGATCAGACTGAGCGCAACCACAACGGAGACGAACGCCAGCGCTGGCCAGCGCCATCGCCCAAGCTCGATTGGTCGAGTTGGGCGCACTGATCCAACGGTCGAGCGGTGGTATCTGCCCTGGCCGCGGGATGCGATATCAATTGCCAGTATGCCAAGCGCAACAGCAACGAGCACCAGCGATAGAGCCGCGGCAATCGAACGATCAAATGCGGTGTCATATTGGACGAATATCGCCCACGTGAACGTTTCGTATCGTAGTAAAGAGACGGCTCCGAAGTCGCTCAGTGTGTAGAGTGCTGTGAGAACAGCACCGGCGGAAATTGCAGGCTTGAGGAGTGGGAATGTTACGTACCTGAAGGTTGCAAAGCCGCCGTGACCGAGATTGCGTGACATCTCTTCCAGCGCGGGATCCATGCGCCGGAGCGACGCACGCACCGGAATAAATACGTACGGGAATGTCAGTAGCACCAGCACCAGTGTGGCGCCGGGTAGACCGAAGATGTCAGGGATTCGCTCGACACTGAATAGCACGTCCAGCAGATCTTGCAGCATGCCGCGCGGGCTGAGCGCTATCACTGCTACAAATGCGCCGATGAAGCTGGGGATGACCAACGGCAGGACAGCGCCAACGGTCCATAGGTTACGCAACGGTAGGTTGGTGCGAAGCGTCAGCCATGCCATCGGGACGGCGATCGAAATCGAACCTGCGGTGACGAGTCCGACGAGCAGTATCGATCGGAAAAGAATCTCCGCTGTGCGCTGCCGAAATATCAGGTCGGCGGCTGAAGCGTCAGCAGAGAAGGTACGGATCGCAAGGTAGATGATGGGGAGCAAGACCAGCGCCGCAATTGCGATGCCAACTAAATGGAGCAGCGTGAATCCACCGCGAGGCCGAATGGCCCCGAGCTGGAAGCCTGTCTGCATGCGCAGCGACGTCAACTCAACCTGGCTATTTGCTTGTTTCTATTGCGGCGGGGCAGGGGGCAGGTTTCGAACCTGCCCCCTGCCCCGTCAGAAATTGATTCGTAGCTATCTAAGGAAGAGCCCCGGTGTCTCTGAGCAGCTTCTGCGTGTTCTCAAGGTCACCCAGGTCTGAGATGTCTATCGTTGGCCTAGAAAGGTTGTCGATATCTGGGATCCCCGGCTGAGTGGCTACGCCGTCGATGAGCGGGTGCTCGTAAGTCTCGTCGGCGAAATATTGCTGGCTCTCCTCTGAGAGCAGGAACTCTATGAAATCTTCAGCGGGACTATCGGCGTCGATTACGCCTACACCTGCCACGAGGACCACTGAGCCAGGACCGCCGTCAGGGAGGTAGTAGTTGCGTGCGGCAAAGCCATCACCCTGTTCTGCCAGGAAGCGGTGGAGGTAGTAGTGGTTTACGAACCCAACCTCCACTTCGCCATCAGCCACCGCCTGCACGGTGGGTGTGTTCTTGGCGTAGATCACGGGGTCGTTGGCCATGATGCCGTCAAGCCAGTTCCGGGTTTTCTCTTCGCCCCATATGATCCTCATTCCGGTCACCATTGCCTGGAACGAGCCGTTGGTTGGAGGCCAGCCAATGCGGCCTTTCCACATAGGGTCTGTAAACCCTTCAATGTTGGTGGGCAGATCGTCGATAGTGAGACTGTCTGTGTTGTAGACCACAACACGGGCTCGGCCTGATGTTCCAACCCATGTGCCATCTGGGGAGCGTGCCCATTCGGGGGCAAGGTTGAGAACATCGGATGAGATTGGGTTGAGCATTCCGCTTATCGCCCCTAGCCCACCGGGGTCCTGGGCGAAAAATACGTCTGCCGGGGTTCGGTCACCTTCTTCAAGCAACGTTGCTGCCAGAGCACCTGTGCTGCCATACCGGATCTTGACCTCGACTCCAGATGCTTCCTCGAATCGCTTGAGAATTGGATCAACAAGTGACTCGCTCCGACCGGAGTAAATGATCAGCTCATTGGATGACGCGTCATCACTGTCGCCACAGGCTACGGATACCGATACCACCGCGAAAAATAGAGCCGCGGTGACTGCTCGCCGAAAGGTCGGCGATGAAATGCCCATTCGAATTGAAACCTCTGCGCCTGGGTTTGGAGACTGGCGGTTAGTTGTAAATGCGCCAGTCACATCGTGTTCGTACACACTGGACAACCCACTCGTGCATACGTTTTGAACGCCTCTAAAAATAGAATATATACCAATCGGGCCAGGAATAACAAGAGGTGTATTGGCTTCCTCATAAATCCATCATTTACCATCGTGAATCATACTTGTAGTCACTCAGCCAGATCAAAGGTGTGTGCGCTTGTCATGTGTACGAATAAAGAAATTCGTATGTACGTTTTACATCTCTCATATGAGTTTGACCATGTGGTTCGTTTGCGGTGTCTTGCTCAGCATGTCATAAGCAGGTTGAACCCGTAACGTTTCTGCGAGGTTTTAATCAGATCAGTCAGCTATCCTGAGAAGCGGACTGCTACGTGACCTATTGGCCCACAGAAGCATGCACCTAATTCCTAAATTTCAAGCGCCCCGGCTCGTCGCCGCACTTTTGCCTGCCTTCTTTTTTTGTTTGCAATGGCATGCGATGACTTCTATTCACCCTCTCCTACGGCTACACCCGGACCAACTCCAACGGCGGTCCCACCTGGCGCACTGCCCGCAGATGAGTTTGAACTGGAAGTAGTAATCGTTGACCGGGCACGGAAAGCGTTGGAAATTCGAACTGGCAGTTCTGCTCCAGACCTCAGACTGGATAGCATTGAAGGTAGGCCATTCACAAAGAGGGAACCCGGATGCCTGCCCCCGCCAGAGTTGTATGACGGCAACTACAACCTTCCGGGTGTGGTGGCCGGTTTTATTCACGAGGGAATTCGGTACGAATATCACGCCGACGCGATAGGCGGGAACGGCGCGTTTTGCGATTCAGTTCCTCAGACTCTTCTCTACACGGAATTGGCCGAACTGGGGCAGATCCTGGATCCAGCACGCTTCGAGGGCGAACTTGTCGTTGTAGTCGACGAGACAGAAGCGCAAGCGATAGAAGTGGATTACGACTCAGCAATCCTCATTGATGAAGACGAGATCGACTGGGACGCAGAGGATCTCGTAGGAACCGTATTCACTCAGACGGGCTGCGATTTCACTGTTACGGTCGACACTGTCGAGTGGCTAATCGACCCCAACGTGGTTCGGATAAACGTATTTCAAGATGCAACCGGCGAGTGTGATCAGGAATTGACGGAGGCCGTGTTCCTGCTGGTGGAAGACGCGCCCGAAGGTTTCGAATTTGAATTCCGGACGGTTGAGAAGATCACCATCAACGTTGAAGGCAGAATGCTGGAAGTTACCCCAACTCCGGATATCCAGATTGAGGCTATCCAGACGGCTCTGGCGGTCGGTCGCTAGACGATCTGACTGGCAGCATGCATCGTTTATGGTCTGCGGTCTTGAGGAAGTTCCATGCCAGCGACGCTAGAATTGCACTGTTGGCACTACCTGCTAACTAAATCAAAAGCCGAAAAAGTCGAGCAACAGAAACGAGACCTGGTAGTGAATCTCCGATTTTCTAGACGCTTGATGCTTTTGATCCCCGCGATGCTGATTGTTTTGGCTGTCGCCTGTAGAGGTGGAGATGGTGATTCCACCCCAGTTCCAACGGCAATGTCTGAGGCAACCGCTTCGGGGATCACCGCCACCTCAGTCCCTGACCCGACAGCAGCTCCCACGGCGGTCCCCACTCTTGCTCCGACGGCCACCGCTGCACCTCAGCCAACCGCAACAGCAACACCAAGACCACCCACGCCAACCCCAACCCCCAGCTCCCCGTCACGAGCACGGGCTAAGGCCATGTCATTGGCCGCCTCAGAGTTGGGCCTGGCACCGTCTGATATCACCGTGCTGTCTCAGGACCCGGAGACCTGGCCAACCACGGGGATGGGCTGCGAACTACCCGGCCAGATATACGCGCAGACTCAGGTTTCCGGCTGGAAAATCGTTATGAATGGTGAGGGAGTTACGCTTGAAGTCCACGCCGATTCGTTGGGCGAAAATGTTGTCTCATGTGCCGCTGCAACAATCCTGGGATCTTCACCATCACTTGATCTGGTCAGTACAGCCAATCTAGTAGGCGTCACTTCAATTCGGATTCTGGCACCGCAACCAGGTGTTGATCCGGTAGAAGTCGTTAGGGTGGATGACCTGGACCGGATAGCGATAGCCCTTGAAGCCCTGGCTGGCGAAACTCACCTGACGGATAAGTCTGATTGCACCTCACTGTTCCAGATTGATTTCGTTAGTGATGCCGGAACTGTGTCCTTCCTGTATGCCTGCCCTGGTACTAGCGAAGTGATTAGAGGCGATCAGGCATTCTGGGACGGGCAGGACGGAATAGCGCCTGGCCCATTCCAGAAGATCATCAATGAGGCTCTTTCAGCGCGTGAATTCCCCGCATTCCCGCCTCAGAATTAGTGGGCGCTAGAAATTTGGCACGGCGGGTTCCATCATGAGCGGTCTTAAAGCCGGAAAACTTCCAGCCGATCTGCTTGCGCGCCTTCTGAAAAAGGTCGACACATCCGGTGATCCCTCCGTGGTCCTGGGACCACGACCCGGTGAAGATGCAGCGGTAGTCGATCCCGATTCCGAGCTGGTCGTCGCAAAGATGGACCCAATCACCTTCGCCACTGACCGGATTGGCTGGTACGCGGTACAGGTCAATGCCAACGATGTGGCGGCTACCGGCGGTACTCCGCGTTGGTTCCTGGCGACGTTACTAATACCGGAGGGCAGCGACCCGTCCCTGCCAGAGGCTGTGTTTGAACAGCTTCAGTCAGCGTGCAAGTCACTCAATGTGAGCCTCATTGGGGGACATACGGAGATAACCGTGGACCTTCCACGGCCAATTCTCTCTGGGGCGATGCTGGGCACTGTGCGACGTGGCGAAGCTATTTCAACGGCCGGTGCCCAATTTGGGGATGACTTGATCCTGACATCGGGCATTGCTGTTGAAGGCGCGGCGATACTCGCTGCACAAGCATCCGATCGGCTTGTTGAGTTGGGGATGAGCGAGGCGATTCTTGGGCGCGCCGCTAAATTTCTCGACGAGCCGGGAATCAGCGTGGTGAAAGATGCCGACATAGCGATGGCCGTTGGTGGCGTTCACTCCATGCACGACCCAACGGAAGGCGGCCTTGCTACTGGCATAGCCGAGGTGTGCAACGCTTCCGGATTGGGTGTGGCCGTCAACGCTGAGTCTGTTCATATCTATCCAGAAGCAGCCGCGATCTGTGAGGCGCTTGGGCTGGATGTGTGGGGCCTTATCGCGTCGGGTGCGCTGTTGATAGCGGCGGATCCTGCGCGGTCTGGAGACATAGTTGAGGCCGTGCGGGTGGAAGGCCGTGAGGCTGAAATAATCGGTAAATTGACAGCCTCGTCTGATGGCCTGAGCATTGCTGAAAACGGTCGTTTGAGTCCCCTGCCTGAGTTTGAAAGAGATGAGATAGCGCGCTATTTTGGGGACTAATACGCGATCAAAAATGGCGATCTGTGTAACCCCTATCTGATCACAACGCGCTAGAATCAATACTGATGGCTACTCAAACGAGAACATCGGACTCCTCAAACAACTGGCGCGCTCGCGCTCGCCAGACTGCCAGCTTGACTGCGAATCTGATGACCATTGTGAACGATAACTTCACTGATGAGCAGAGTAAATTCATCTCAGAAGCGCTCGAGTTCGCCGTTCACGCGCACCGGGATCAGCGCCGTAAGTCAGGCTCCCCATTCATTGAACATCCCATCGCCACCGGGCAATATCTTGCCCAATTGCGGATGGATCCAGACACCGTTGCTGCCGGACTTCTGCACGACACGATGGAAGATTGTGATGTCGAGTACAAAGAGTTGGTCGATCGGTTTAATCCAACCGTTGCGACTCTCGTTGATTCCGTAACCAAGCTAAACGCCGACGGTACCCTGCTGCCCTGGAGTCCAGATGGCACGGTTCCAACGGTTACCGAGGGTGAGACTACCTCAGAGAGGGAAGCAGCACTTGCGACTGCAAGAGCTGCTTCAATGCGCAAGATGTTTGTGGCAATGGCCAAGGACGTGCGCGTTGTTGTGATCAAGCTGGCTGACAGACTCCACAACATGCTCA
>CAUZJA010000058.1:0-13542 GCA_963579925.1 Dehalococcoidia bacterium
GTGAAGTAATCGAGTAGGTTTCTGCTGAAGTCACGCTTAACCCCGGCGACATCATCGCCACAGGCACCAACCACCTCGGCCTTGGCCCGTTGCAAGACGGCGAAAAAGTCGAACTGGAGATCACCGGCCTCGGCCGACTGTCGGTGAAGATACAGGATGATCAGAAGCGCACCTGGCGACGCGAAACCGTAGCCGAGCAAGAGGCCCGAGAAGCCGCCGAGAAGTAAACAAAAACGCCGTCAGCCTGGCATAAGCCCGACTGGCGTCGTAATTCTTTCGCTAACTAATCGTCGAAGAAGTCTGCATCCTCTTCGCTCAGGTATTTCTTCGCCGCTTCCTCAATGAACGTCACGCCCAACCCCGGACGGTCCCACACCTCGATGTGGCTGTCTTTGACGATGTCAGCTGAGATGCCCTCCGTGATGTCGTACCACCACTCCGGGTTGCCACGAGGCATCTCGAATGCGATGTAGTTGTCAGGCAACACAGCGGCAAGCTGCACATGCGCTGCCAGACCAATGATCCCGTCAAACGTACCGTGCGGCGCAAACAGAATGCCGTGCAGATCAGCGTACTCAGCAATGAACTTCATCTCAGCCAGCCCGCCAACGTCAGCAGGGTCAGGACCAAGCACGTTCACCGCACTCGTCTCAATCAACTCCACGAAATTCTGCCGCAGGTAGATCTGCTCGCCCGTGTGGATCGGAGTGGTCGTGTACGGCGTGATCTGCTTGTACATATCGGCCAGCACATACGGCGTGTAGTCGCCGGTCACCATGTCCTCAAGCCACATGATGTTTGAACCCTCAAGCGCCTTCGCCAGCTTCAGCGCATCAGGCACCGTCATGCCCGGGCCGCAGTCCAGCGCCAGTCCAACCTCATCGTCCATCACATCCTGCATCGCCTCAATGCACGCTAGCAATTTGCTGAAGCCCTTGCGAGTGATTGTGCCCCGGTTTGGATACCGACTGGTAGTGACCGGCGCTCCGTAGTAGAAATCGTCAACGCTCCCGGCCCAGCCGCCGTGGAACCCAACCGCCTGTTTGATGATCGAGAACCCCTCCGGCGAATCCATCATCTTCTGCATGTTCGCGGCATAGTGCTCCGGCTCGTTGCCTTCCATCTCGAATCGCACGTTGCCGTTGTAGACCTGCACCCGGTCTCGAACCTTGCCGCCCAGCAACTTGTACGCCGGAGCGCCAAGCGCCTTGCCAGCGATGTCCCACAGCGCCATCTCAATCATGCTCACAGCCGTACCCCACGGCTTGAACGCACCCATACGCCGAATGCCAAGCATCACCCGCTCAACATCCGTCGGATCCTTCCCAATAATCATGTCCTTGTAGAACATCA
Source organism: Dehalococcoidia bacterium (assembly GCA_963579925.1). GTDB lineage: Bacteria > Chloroflexota > Dehalococcoidia > Lucifugimonadales > Lucifugimonadaceae > UBA1151. The sequence goes on from CAUZJA010000058.1 coordinate 1,354, forward strand.
CCATCGGCTTCAGATACGGCTTCGCTGTCTCACCCTGACCCAATCCGTGAATGCCCTCGTCAGTAGTGATCCGAACCACCGGAGCATCTCCGATGATTGCGCATTTCATGTCAGTGATCTTCATTTGGTCCCTCTGGGGTTGGATAGCAGAATTCTGGGTTGGCAGAGTTTGGTGCGACTGGCCAGTAAATGGCAACGCGGAGATGATTTTGCCCTATTGAGAGGCAGATGTGTACATCAACCCGAATATACAATCGCACCATGAAGAACATGACCGGCAAACAAGCGCTCCTTGAGATGCTCCGCCTTGAGGGCGTGCAACACATATTCGGCAACCCCGGCACCAGTGAGTCGCCATTTATCGACGCGCTCGGTGATTTTCCAGACCTGAACTACGTGCTTGCCTTGCAAGAGGGCGTAGCTGTCGGAATGGCGGACGGCTACGCACGGGCCACCGGTGAAGCCGCGTTCGTGCAACTCCATATCGACAGTGGACTTGCCAACGGCATCAGCTTGATGATCGACGCACTTACCGATGGCACGCCAATGGTCGTCGTATCCGGCAACTACGACACCATGAAGCTGGCCGAGTACCGCACCGACCTTCCGAATCTCGTGCGACCGGTCACCAAGTGGTCAGCAGAAATAACGCAGGCAGCACAGATCCCCGGTGTGATCCGCCGCGCCTTCAACGAGGCCAACAGCGAGCCCAAAGGCCCCGTCTACATCGCCCTCGCAACCAACGCACTCGACGGCGAAGCGGAGATGGATCTCATTCCATCAGCCCCAATGTTCACCTCAGGCGCACCTGATCCCGAAGCGCTCGCCAGCATCGCTGAAGCGCTGGTCAACTCTGAGCGTGCCATCATGCTGCTGGGCAACCGCGTGGCGAAATCCGACGGCGTGGATGAGGCCGTTAGAGTCGCTGAGCTACTGGGACTTGCCGTCTACACAGCCCGAGGCTCCGAGGCCAGCTTCCAGACCGCCCACCCACAATATCTTGGCCCGCTCACAACCCGCAGCTCAGCTGCCCGCCAGCTCCTGAACAACGCAGACGCGATTCTGGCGGTCGGCGCGGATCTGTTCTCCGACCTCTTCTACTTCGGCGACCGCCTCATGCCAGAGTCCGCAACTGTCATGCACATAGACTCTAAACCCGGTTCCATCGGCAAGTCAGAACCAACCGATATCGGCCTCCTCGCAAGTCCACGCCTCGCCCTTGGTGCGCTAGCAGACATAATCGAGCGAACCCAGCCACAACAGAGCCGCGCCGCCGCTGAAACTCGGAAGACGAAACTCTCCCTCGAAAAAGAAGCAGCGCGAGCGAAGTACGCTGAGTCCGCCAAAAAGGTCTGGGACACCCGGCCCATGTCGCCCGAGCGCGTCATGGCTGAACTGGCCGCCGCAATCCCCGAACGCACCATCGTCATCGACGACGTCAGCAGCTATCGCGTGCCGTTCGCTCACTACATGCAGGGACTCGCCCCCGACGAACTAGTCTCCAAACGCAGCGGCTCAATCGGCTGGGGCATCGGCGCAACGTTGGGCACGAAACTCGCGTACCCAGACCGGCCCGTCATGGGCGTACTGGGCGATGGTGGTGTGCTGATGACCGTACAAGCGCTCTGGACCGCCGCCAACGAGAACATTCCCGCCGTGATGGTAGTTTTGGACAACAGCATGTACCGCGTCCTCAAAACCAACATGGACATCTATAAACGCGACGTGCTGGGGGAGAAGGAACCCGACAGCAAATACCTCTACATGGACTTCCCAACGCACATAGACATCGCCAAAATCGCAGAAGGCATGGGCGTCCACGGAGAACGCATCACAGAACCGGAAGAGATCGCCCCCGCCCTCAATCGCGCATTCGTGTCAGGCAAACCAGCGCTGCTGGACGTAGTGATCGACGGTTCTGTCTAGAACCTATTCGACGCACACACCGGATTCGTCTTTCCAGCGGAGGCTGGAATCCAGGCACGGCCGCTTGGGGAATTGATCAAGCCAAGATAAGCGTCACAGGACGGCATCGCAATAGCTCGGCGAGCACGGGCACTCATCTCCATGTCTCGGTAGCGGCGGGTCTAAGACCCGCTCTTCGTTCTTGAAGATCCTGGTGCGCCGCATGCCGCCATCACGGGAGCGGGTCACAGACCCGCCGCTACCGTATTCGCAGACATCCCGTCACTTCATCGACGGCTCAAGTTAGTCCCGTATCTGCACCAGCTCAATCACCACGTCATCCGGCCCCTCGATGTATGAAATTCGTCCACCATCGGGCGTATCCCGAATCGGCATCACCACGCGCGTCCCCGCCGCCTCAAAGTGCGCCATATCTGCGTCAATGTCCTCCGTGTGAAACCCAAAGTGCTCCAGCCCTAGCTGGTTGATCTCCGCAACAGCGCGTTTGTCGGACGACCCGGGCGGTGGTGACGAGATGTTCAGCCGCACAGGCCCACCAGGATCCATCGTGACGGTGATCGTCCCCGGCATCACTTCTCGAGATCCAATCAACTTCACGCCAAAGTGTTTGGTGTACCAGGCTGCCGATGCCTCCGGGTCTGTTGATCGGATATGTACGTGGTTGATCGAGTGGTGCACGGTTCGTCTCCTGTTTCGGAAGTTCTGGCATTGTAGATACCGTAAATCAACATATTCTGGCCCTGTTTCCGACGAGATGACCTCATCCTCACAACAGCGCCGGAATTCTGAGGTATTATGCCAGCCGCGAGCAGGTAAATCAGAGTGATGCTGGTTTCCAGGTTTCGCACAGAATAATTAAGGACCCAAAATTCAATGCTCAAGCACTTTCTAGTACCAGAAGAGGATCAGGTTCTAGTTTCAGAAGCGAAAGCTCGCGCTGGGACAACGGCTGTGTTCGAGAAGATGGGCCTTCCGGCTGATGAGGCAGCGTCCTGCGCCGACGTGCTGCTGACCAGCGACCTCAGAGGCTGTGAGAGCCACGGTATCTCAAACATGCTGCGGGCCTACATCAAGAGCTACGGCGATGGTTCCTACAACCCCCGTCCCAACGTCAAAACAGTAAGAGAGTCCTCCGTCACCGCCACATGGGACGGCGACCAGGGGCTGGGTCTCCACCTTGGACCACGTGCAATGGAACTTGCGATTAGTAAGGCTAAAGAGCACGGCATGGGCGCCGTGGCAGTCAAGAACACCAAGCACCTTGGTATGCTGGCCTACTATGCACTTCAGGCCGTTGAGCAAGACATGGTCGGCGTGGCGATGGTCTCGGCAGGTGGCAGCATTCAGCTTCCAACCTTCGGCTCCGAACCAGTGTTCGGCACCCAGCCAATCGCATGGGGCGCACCCGCCGACAAGATGCCTCCATTTGTCTTCGACGTCGCCACCACACAGGTCGCGGCAAACAAGCTTGGGCTGGCTCGACGCATCGGCTCAAAAGTGGAGCCCGGCTGGATCGCCAACCTTGACGGCTCACCCATCATGGAAGCGGTCGATGCTCCGGAATTCGGCAGTTTCAAAATGCTCCCATTTGGTGGTACTCGAGAGAACGGCGGCCACAAAGGCTTCGGCTTCGCGGCAATCGCAGACATCATGTCTGGCATCCTCTCCGGCAACGGCCCCGGCTTCATCGCCGACCGCAACTACTCGTTCTTCGTCATGGCCTTCAACATCGAAGCCTTCGTAGACGTCGGAGAGTTCAAAGCCGATATGGACCGCCTCCTTGAGAAGATATCCAACTCCACCCCGGCTCCCGGCCACGACCGAGTGCTCTACGCCGGACTGCCTGAGCACGAAGAGACCCTGCTCCGTAAGGAGAACGGAATCCCGTATCACAAGGAAGTGGTCGACTGGTTCAACAACATGAGCCCTGAACTGGAACTCGGAATACAGTTCCCGTAAACGATCATTGCGGACGTCCAATCTCGCGCTAGGGGCAGGTTTCAAACCTGCCCCTTTTCGCGTCGCGTGTCCCAATGGAGCATCAACCACCACCCACACGATGTCATCCCGGACGCGCAGACGACAGTCGGAGCGATCCGGGATCTTGCGGTAGACGACCCTCACACAGCACACTGCGCGTAGTGACCGAAATGTATATAGGTTGATCTACATGGCCTCATTTCACGCGCGAGATCCCGGCTCGCCTACCGGCGTCCGGGATGACAGAATGAGCGCCTCCTACGGCATCGGTGAACTATTCTGATTGCCATCAACAAGGCATGCAGGACTGGATCCAACACATGAAGTACAGAAACTTTGGCAACACCGGCCTGAAAATTTCGGAGATCGTCTTTGGTGGCGGCGCCGTTGGCGGGATCCTCATCGACGCCGACGATGATACGCGGCGTAAAGCCGTGCGCATGGCGTTGGACGCTGGCATCAACTGGATCGACTCCGCGGCCAGCTACGGCAACGGAAAATCAGAAGAGGCCCTTGCATGGCTCATGAAAGAGTTGCCGGAAGACGATCAACCGTACATCTCCACCAAGACCGCCTTCGATCGCGACGCTGGCGATTACGCCGGACAAGCTGAACGGGCGCTCACCGCGAGCCTTGAGCGACTACAGATGGACAGCGTCGATCTCTACACCGTGCACAACCGCATCGCATCCTCCCCAGACGCCGTGCCAGGTTCGCTCTCCCCGGACGACATGCTCAGAAAAGACGGCGTGGCTGACGCCATGCAGAGCCTCGTAGACAAAGGCCTGATCCGCCATGTTGGCTTCACGTGCACCGGGGAAGCTGATGCCCTTCACGAAGTGATTCGAAGTCAGCGATTCGCCGGTGCCCAGATCTACTACAACCTGCTCAACCCATCTGCCGGACGCAACATGCCTGCCAACTGGTCGGCGTACGACCACAAGAACATCATCGGCGCCTGCGAAGAGAACGGTGTTGGCGTGATGGTGATTCGAGTCCTGGCCGCTGGCGTGATCGCAACAGACATCAGAACGGGACGAGAGGGCGGCGTCGCGCTGAACAACGACGTCGCACCTGACGTGGAGCGCATGTCCAAAGTCATACCGCTGCTGAAGCCCGAACATGGCGCACGTGCGCAGGTAGCCATCCGCTACGCCATGCGACACTCCGGCGTCTCAGGCATCGAAGTGGGAATGGCAGAGATCGAGCATCTTGAACTCGCCCTCGAAGCGGCCGAAATGGGCCCGTTGCCTGACGATCTCCTAGCTCAGTTAGACGAACTTGCAGACGCGAACTTCGGAATGTCCTGACCCTCCCAACCCTTCTATAACTCGAATCAGCAACTCCCCGCCCGCCCAAGGAAGAAATCAAGTGCCATCCACGCCCACCGCATCAACCGTGTTTGAACCAGTCATCGGCTGGCCCGCAATCCCACACGGCATGTCGTTCCACGAAGCCACATCAGTGGCCGTCGACAATGACGACAATGTTTACATCTTCAACCGCGGCAGAAATCCCATGATGATCTTCGATCGTGATGGCAAATTTCTGGACACCTGGGGTGCTGGTGACTACCTCAGACCACACGGCATACACGTAACGCCGGACGATGATCTGCTCCTGGTAGAGGATGCGGGTCACACACTCAAGCGCACCAGCAAGAGTGGCGAAGTGAAGTACACAATCGGCACCCACGGTGAGCCGGCGGCGTGGCAGCAGGGAGCGCCGTTCAATCGACCAACAGACGCGTTCGTATCACCCGTCTCTGGTGATATTTTCGTGACTGACGGCTACGGCAACTCCCGGGTGCACCGCTTCAAGCCCAACGGAGAGCATGTGCTTTCATGGGGCAAGCCGGGCACTGATCCCGGCCAGTTCAGCCTCCCGCACAATCTCGCCGTTCTGGACGATGGCCGTGTGATCGTGTGCGACCGTGAGAACTATCGTTTGCAAGTCTTCACAGAAGACGGCGAGTTCATCCAGCAAGTCCATCTGCACAAACCCCAGGCCATCTGTCTTGGTCGCGGTGATGACACCGCCCTTTATGTCACGGAATCACGCCCTCCCACCGTGCAGGAAGGAGTCCCCGGACTCGGCCTTCGTATTCGGGTGCTCGACCGGCAGTTCAACGAAATCACAAGTATCGGCGCCGGCACATCCGGCCCCGCACCGGATCAGTTCATCTCCCCGCATGGCACAGCCATCGACTCTGAAGGCTCCCTCTACGTCGCCGAAGTCTCCTACACCGCCTTCGGCTCCCGATTCGATCCACCCCGAGAAGTCATCAGCATGCGGAAGTGGCGCCGAGTGTCCGGGTAAGCATCGGTCGTGTCACTCACCCAACCGTTCGTGCAGGAAGATTCCGGTGTGACATAGCCGAGCCGCTATTGACCCGAAGCGATATCCTCTTCGCACCATGCATCCCCAGCCACCAGTCCACCCACTTGGCCGACGCATCGGCGTAATCGGCGCGGGCGGAAAATCCACGCTTGCTAGAGCACTTGCGCGCAAGCAGGACCTCGAATTCATCGAAATCGATGGAATTGCGCACCTACCCGGCTGGGAGAGCCGTTCTGACGATGAGATCAAGAGAATCGTCACGGAGCGCATAGCCAACAACCCCGATGGCTGGGTCACAGACCACAACTCGACCGTCATGCCCATCATCTTCGAGAACGCAGACACAGTAATCGTCTTGCAACCGCAATTCCGCTACATGTTCTGGCGCCGCTTCACCCGCTCCCTCAAACGATCGTGGACCGGCGAACTCATCTGTAACGGAAACAAAGAAACTTTCAGGCAGAACTTCTTCTCCAAAAACTCCGCCATCTATGAAATGTGGACCAAGCGCCACAACTACAGAAGCTACGCAGAAAACATAACCGCCGAAGCCCCAGACAGAGTCAACCTCATCGTCCTCAAGTCAGCAAAGAAGATTGAAGAGTTCTACGAGGCGCACGGCCTCACGCGTTGAGTCAGGACGCAGTCAACACGCATAAATTCCAGTCTTTGAATATCCCCAGGAGGATCCTGTGATCAATACGCTACTCATCGGTGGCAAAGGTAACATCGGCGCCGGGCTGCGGACGTATCTGCCGCAGATGAACGCCGGCTATCAGATCACCTCGGTAGATCTACCCGGCTCACCGGACAAGGCCACCGACCCCGATGCGCAGCGTACCTTCGTGGACATGGATATCTCTGCTGACGACGCGGGATTGCGTGAACTTCTGAAGGATCGCGACCTCGTCGTCTACCTCGCCCGCAAAGATCCGCTGGGCGATATGAACGCCATGACGGATCAGGTATTCCGAGCCATCATGGACGTCTGTCCGTCCGCAATGGTCGTCGCATCCAGTTCCGTTCACGCCATGAGCGCCGCGTACTTCCCATTCGACATGGAGCCATACGCCACCATCGCCGCCCGCAAGTTCGACGAGCTCGACTCGTGGCCAGACCCACTCCCCGCGTCCCACGGCCCATGGCCTCGCAACGAGTACGGCATCGAGAAGTGCCACGTCGAAACGTGGTGCGCCCGTCTCGCCGTCGAAGGCCAGAGCGCCGTTGCCGCTCGGTGGGGAGGCATTAACCACCTCAATGAGATGACCGATGAAGTGGCCTACTTCTCCGTCTGGTGCCACCAGGAAGACGCCGCCCGGTTCGTGAACGCCTGCTACGAGTCATCGCTCAGCGGCAAGATGCGATCTGGCGCGCACTACTACGTCATCTCAAACAACACCCACAACATCTTCGATATCGAAACAGCGCGCCAAGAGATCGGCTACAAGCCCACTCACGATGCCGAGTCGTTCTACAAGTAACGCAACGCACCAGCGGGTGGTAGCATCGCCGCACTCTTGAAGCAGCAGTAGTTTGAGGATGCGAGGAACGCGGCGTGACCGAGTCACTATTTCCTGACGGAGCAACCACCCACGGGCGATCTGCCCGTGCCCCGGCCACCGGTGCCAAAGGCATGGTGGCATCCGCCCACCCGTTCGCCACCCGTGCAGGCGTCGAAGCGCTCCAGGATGGCGGTAACGCCATCGACGCCGCCGTGGCCGTCGCATCCACGCTGAACGTAGTTGAGCCATACATGTCTGGCATGGCGGGCATCGGCGTCGGACTGGTCTACATCGCCGCCGAAAACCGCACCCGCGTCCTCAACTTCTCCGGCAACGCCCCGCAAGCCGCGACTCCCGATCTCTACGATGATAAAAACATAGAACTCGGCCCACTCGCGCCACTCGTCCCCGGCAACATCGGCGGTTGGATGACAATGCATGGCGAGTACGGCCGACTTGACCGCAAGCAGCTCTTCAAGCGCGCGATCGAATACGCCGCAGACGGTGCCGCTCTGACCCCGTTCAACGCCTTCACACTCCAGGCGCAGATCGGGCTTATCGACCAGTTCCCATCAACCGCCGCTGGCCTTGATATAGACCGGTCCAAAATCTCAACAGGCGCCGTCTTGCGCCAACCGTTCCTCGCAGAGTCGCTCGCCGCCGTTGCGGAAGGCGGGATGGAAGAGTTCTACGAAGGCAACCTTGGCGACCGCCTCAATGCAGGCCATCGTGCTCTAGGCGGCATCATGACTCGGGAAGAACTCGCCGTATACAAGCCGTTCTGGCAGGAGCCGCTCACCACCAACTACCGGGGCTTCGAAGTCCGCGTCCCACCGCCCAACTCATCTGGCTTCCAAATCTCAGAAACCCTCAGCATCCTCGATCAATTTGACCTCGACGACTACGGCTCGGTAGATACGCTCCACACAGTAATAGAAGCCGTCTTCCGCGCCGCTGACGATCGCGCCCGCTACTCCGGTGATCCAACAAAAGTGAACGTGCCACTCGATCGCCTCCTCTCGCCCGAATACGCGAAGGAAGTAGCCAGGAGCATCGACCGCACACGCACCGCGGGAGTCCCCGCCGAACGTTGGCGACGCTCACGCATCGACCACCCACTTGTGAACGTCCACAAGCCCTACATCTCCGGCCTCACGACCCACTTCGCCACAGCCGACTCCGATGGCAACGTCGTCACCATCACCCAGACACTCGGTGAGGCATTCGGCTCTAAAGTTGCGCCGGAAGGCACCGGCCTCTTCCTCAACAACATGTCCAAGTGGTTCGACATCGACACCGACTCGGGCAGCCCAAACCTCATGAGTGGCGGACGACAGGTCGACTTCTGCGTCTCACCAGTCCAGCTCTTCGACATGTCCGGCGACACACCATCAATACGCATGTCCATCGGCACACCCGGCTCATACGGAATCCTGCACACATCGGCGCAGATGATCCACCACGCCGTCGACGCCGGAATGAACATCCAGGAAGCCATCGAAGCTCCTCGCTTCAGGTTCTACGACTCCGGCCAACTCCTCCTGGAAGACCGCTTCCCGAAAGCCATGCTGGACGATCTCGTCTCACGCGGCCACAAATTCGAAATGCTGCCCACGTTCCACAACGCAGTAGGCGGAGGTCACGGCATCCAGTTCACAGACCACGGATCATTCCTCGGCGGCGCAGACCCCCGACGCGACGGAGTAGCCCTGGGCTACTAGAAAGGGACGATGCCGCGTAGGGGTTTCCCTTGTGGGTGCCTTCTTCGCACGCCATGATCAATGCGATCTGCGCCCGATCTACGGTAGCGGCGGGTCTAAGACCCGCTCTTCACACATGCCTGTCGCAACACCCCAGTCAGCGCCAACTTTGCTGCGTCGTTCCGGAATTTGCGGCTCCGCGCAAATGTCCGGAACCCAGGCACATCCACCTACGCCCACGTCAAAATCTAATACGCGGTAGCTGTGGGGGCTTGGTTCTCCTGAGCCTGTCGAAGGGCCCCGCCTCTTCCGTGGCAGAATAGGCCAACTCATATTCACAACGTTCGCGAACAAAGAGCGGGTCTTAGACCCGCCGCTACCGTAAGTCGGAGAGCATCATCCGATTAGCCGCTGCTTCCGCACATCACCCCACTGTGGCACACTGCGCATCGCACATCCCACCACAAGAAAGCAGCACACAACCATGGTCCAAATTCCAATCGCAATCGTCGGCGCAGGCGGCATGGGCGGGCGGCACTTGCGGGCCATGGGCGCCCTCTACGAAAGCGGCATGGCAAACGTGGAACTCGCCGCCGTGTGCGACACGCGTGAGGAAAACGCGATCCACCTCGCCGACCTCGCTGAAGAGATGCTGGGCAAGCGACCGGAAGTCTTCACCTCCATGGAAGATATGCGCAACAAACGGCGCGACATCGAAGCCGTCGATATCACCACAGACTCCGGCTCCCACCACCTCGTCGCAGAGATGGCATTCGACCTTGGCTACAACGTACTGTGCGAGAAGCCCCTCTCGCTCACCATCCGAGGCTGCAACCGCGTCATCGATGCATGGAAAAAGAGCGGCAAAGTCCTCAGCGTGGGCGAGCAGGAACGCCGCGACCCAATGTGCCGACTCAACAAGGCCGTGCTAGAAGCTGGCGCAATCGGCAAGCCGTACAGCTTCCTACTCGGCTCAGCCAGCGGCGGCAACGACATCATCATCTGGCCGTGGCGACACTACAAGAACATCGGCGGAATCTTCGTCGACGCCGGAGTCCACGCCGTCGACCAGATGATGTACTACATGGGCAACGTTGAAGAGGTGTACGCCGTCTCCAAGGTCTGGGAGCCAAAGCGCTACAAAGGCGATCGCATCGGAGTCGCTAACTTCTACGACCACTGGGCCGATGAAGTGCCTGATGAAATCGATGCCGACGCCGAAGACATGGTCATCTCAACCCTGAAGTTTGAGAGCGGCGCAGTAGGGCAGTGGACCTCGTTCTTCGCCGCTCACGGCGAGCCACTCCAATACGGCATGATCTACGGCAGCAACGGCTCAGTGGCCCCCGCCAAGCAACGCCGCGGCAACCCCCTCAGCGTAACCATCGACGGCGAGGGCCTCATTGAAGGCGATGCCGTCCTCGACCTGGTCCCTGATTTCCACCTCGAAGAACTCCCAGCCCGCCTCTTCGGCAGCGACCGCCTCGGCTCCTACGACACCCCCTTCGAAGACGCCGACCGCTTCCTGGTAGCCCTCGAGTACTACGAACTCGGCCAGTGCATCACCGATGGCGTCAAGCCAGAAGTAGACGCCTACGTAGGCCGCAAAGACCTCGCAGTCTGCAACGCAGCCCTCGAATCGTCAGTCCTCGGCCGCGCTGTAACAATCGAAGAAATCGAAAACGAAACCACAGCCCAATACGAAGCCAGCATCAACAAACACTGGAACATCTAGAACGGCAACGCCACGCTCGCTTCTTACCCCCTCTACCTCTGGGAGAGGGCTTGGGTGAGGGCGCGCCACAGCCACCACCACCCGTCATCAACCCACCAACCCCTATTGTCAGAGACCTAACAGGGAAAGGAACACCACCCAGCATGACCACCCCCGCCTCAATGACTGACGTAGCCAACAGAATCACCGCCGCCTCATACTTAACCGGCCAGTTCACACTCCGCTCCGGCATCGTCAGTGACCACTACTTCGACAAATACGCATTCGAATCAGACCCCAAGCTGCTGAGTGATATCTGTACGCTTCTAGCACCGCGAGTCCCAGAAAAAACAGACGTACTCGTCGGGATGGAACTCGGCGGCGTACCCATTGCCACGATGCTGTCTCAACTCACCGGACTACCACTCGCGCTAGCCCGAAAAGAAACCAAAAACTACGGCACAGCGCGCCAGATCGAAGGCCTCGACGTGGCCAACAAGAACACGCTAATCGTAGAAGACATCATCACATCAGGCGGGGCAGTAGCCGACTCGATCGACGTCCTACGCACCCTCGGTGCAAACGTCCAATACGCCATATGCGTCATAAACCGCGGCCCCGAAGAACCACCGTTACTCGGTGAGCGTAGCGTAAAGCTAGATGCCTTGTTCACAGAGGGCGCACTGAATCTCCCAGAGTGATCCTTGGCCAGCATCTTGCCCTCTCTCCCGCCGGGAGCGGGCTGGGGTGAGGGGGCTGTTCGCTTCCGTCCGCCACGGCCAATTCCTGCATGGCAGATGCCCGCCCGCGGCCTATGCCCGTGCGGCAGCCACCCCAGGCTCCCACAGCTCAATCTTCCGATCCTCCGGGTCGTACACCTAGGCGAACCTTCCGTACACCTCGTCCCTGAGCTTCCCGTTGAAACTCTCGTTATAGCCGTTCTCCCACGGACTGCCTGGCTCGATGAAGAGCGTCTTCACCCCGACTCGCTCCAGCCAGTCCCTAACTACCTTGGCGGTAAATTCAG
>CAUZJA010000059.1:0-13382 GCA_963579925.1 Dehalococcoidia bacterium
GCGAAAACCACGACTGATCTACCTACTCAGGGACGTAAGTCGAATCCAGTGCCTTCCGAACGCTCCGTAGCGCCGCTGGCATGCGGGCGTTTGATTCCCAGGTCTGTTCTATGCCAGCAGGTTGCAGCTCTGCCTCAACTGCCAAAACTATCATCACGGGGCCTTCAAGCTTCGATAGCTCCGCCCAGTCTGTGGCGAACGATTCAATATCGTCATATGACCGCGTGTGTCGGTATCCAGATCCTTCAGCCAGCGTCTCGAAGTTAGTCTTGCCTGCGCCGGGCACGGGCTGACCACCCGTGACGGCGTATACGTCGTTTTGAAACAGGAAATGGAAGAAGTTCGTGGGAGCCGCGCTTGCGACCGTGACCAACGAACCAAGATTCATCAGCAGCGAACCATCTGAATCCAGCACATACACATTTCGATCTGGTTCTCCCAAGGCGATTCCTAGACCCACGGAAGAGGCCTTGCTCATCCCGTTGGAGATACCGATGTCCAATTCGGGATGTTCTGAAACCTGGTTCCAGTACTTCGCCTGCGTCATCGTCACCACAGCAACGGCGTCTTCACGCTCGCGCTGAATCACCTCAACCGCGTCTTTGTAAGTGATCATGCTGCGTCAATCTCCTCGTCGTCGTACTCCGCGCCGACTAGCACAGCGACGGGCATGTGCGTCCTGCGTGCCTCTTCGAACGCCATGGCAATCCGGTCGATATCCTGACCGGTCTCGAGGACGTAGTAGGGCACTCGGAACAGGTGAAGATACGGCTCCAGAAGTCGGGCTGAACTGTCAGGCGTGTCACCGTGTCTTGTGTAGCCCCGGTAACCAATGAACATGACGATTGGCAGTGCAACACCGATTGCGAGACCCCTGAGGGCATCGCCGGACTCATAGAGGCCGGAGTTTTGGATAATGACAACGCCATTTTTTCCGGTTGCCCACAGGCCTGCGGCAATTGGAATCGCCTCACCTTCACGTGAAACAGGTACAAGAGAGATTGATTCTGACCCCTGGATGGCTTTGTACATCCCAGAAGTCTCAGAATCAGGCAGTGTCACAACGTGTGAGACACCCTGAAGTTCAAGCTCGGATATAAGCCTGCTAGCTTTGAGTCCAGTGTCGGCCAAAGGTATGTCCCCCGTGTCGCCTGTGTCGCCTGTGTCGCCTGTGTCGAAAAATGTTCAATTGCGATTGGAGGGCGATCTTATTCTGAGACAGCGTCCACGGCAACGACTTCAGCATCGGGAGTCGACTTGGTTGGGATCTTTGTGATCATCAAGATTCCAGCGGCAATCACGGCAACAACGGTGAACACCGGGAATGCTGCAGTGTAGCTATCGGTTGTGTCGAAGATGATTCCCGCTCCAATTGCTCCAAGTGCCTGTCCAATGCCAACAAACGGCTCAGTGAAGCCGCGTACAGCTCCCATGGATGATCGACCGAAGTAGTCGGCCATTACAACAGGTGGAACAACTATCAATCCAGCCAGGCCGAATCCGAACAAACCCGCCACGATGAATGCAGAACCGATGTTGGTGACAAAAAGGTAGCCAAGAGTGACCACCCCTAACCAGACCGCCACAATGGCGTAGACCATCCGTCCCGGGAGTCGGTCCAACAGTCTGCCCCAAAAGATACTTCCGATGGCCATGCCAACTGCCAGGACAACAATCGCGCTCGCCGCTCCGGTGGCGCTAATACCTTGATCACGGAGGTACGCAGCTTGATGCACGTTGGTGCCAGAGTGCACGAAAAACATCATCCCCCCAGCAAAAGAAAGTAGCCATAAGGCCGGCGTTCGCATGGCTTCTTTTACAGACCAGCCTTCAAGGTCGGCTTCAGCACGACGAGTCGCTGTTTCTGACTTCACGGCATTCGGATTCCGGACACCATCTGGTTCCATTCCGATATCTTCCGGCCGATTCACAAGGAATAGCCAAACCGGCACTAAAGCTATGACCCAGACTGCGATTCCCATCCAGAACCACGCCAGTTTCCAATCGCCGGTCCCGTTAATCAGCAACTGAGCAAAGAGCGGGAAGCCACCCATTCCAACGGCATGAGTTACGCCCAGATATGACGATGCCTCACCGCGACGCTCAACAAACCACTGGTTGACCACGGTTGAGCCAGCAATATTGACGAAGGAGTTGAAAATCAGCCTTCCAATTCCGTACGCCAAGTAGAACGCGATTGGAACCGTGGCCCATCTGAGGGACATTGTGCTGAAGCCAAGTACCAGGACTGAGCTAAGTAGTAATACTCGTGCGCCAAACCGGTCGACAAGCCAGCCGGTGAGTGGGGCGACTATTAGAGAGGCAACGCCTGCCGCACTGGCTGCCCCCGCGATCAACGTCCGGCTCCATCCGAGTTCATCGGACATTGGCACGATGAACACCGACAGCGTTAGTGACGCGGCGGCATTACGGACAAGATAGGAACTTCCCGCAGCGTAGACAATTGTCCACCCGTAGAAGAACGGGAAGCGCGCAGCTAATTTTGACTGATGCATAGATGTGTGATGAGAGGGGACCGGGTTTTTTAACTCGGGCAATCCTACGCCATGGACGTGTGAGAAACTCGCTCCCTTGATAAAGTCTGGATTCTCGAACTCAATGATCCGGTGACAATTCCCCGGGTTGACCACAATTCTCTGGAGGAGTGACTACATGAGCAGTCCCGTAGACCCGTTCGGCGCTCGATCATCACTATCGACCAGCGGCGGCAATTTCGACTACTACAAACTTCAAACTCTTGAGGACGCTGGCATTGCCAACCTCTCGAAGCTGCCGGTATCTATCCGAATAGTGCTGGAGAACGCACTACGTCACTCAGATCAGAGTGTTGCTTCGGAAGCCGACGTAAAGACGGTCGCCTCATGGTCGCCAACGGCCACGCCTCCTGGAGAAGTTCCCTACATGCCCGGACGTGTGCTTCTTCAGGATTTCACAGGTGTGCCAGCTGTGGTGGACCTCGCTGCGATGCGTAGTGCAATGGCAGATCGCGGCGCTGACCCCGGAAGGATCAATCCGGTCGTGCGCTCCGACATGGTTATTGACCACTCAGTTCAGGTGGACTACTTCGCAACTGAAGGCGCGCTCGAGATGAACATTGATCGCGAGTTTGAGCGCAATCAGGAGCGCTATCAACTCCTGAAGTGGGCGCAAGGTGCGTTCAACAATTTGAACGTGATTCCACCGGGTGTAGGTATCGTCCACCAGGTGAACCTTGAATATCTCGCTCCAGTCGTGATGACTGGTGAGCACGCAGGCGGCCCGGTCGCTTACCCGGACACATGCATTGGAACTGACTCACACACCACCATGATCAATGGGCTTGGCGTGCTTGGTTGGGGCGTAGGCGGAATCGAAGCTGAGGCCGTCATGCTGGCGCAGCCTTATTACATGCTTGTGCCAGAAGTTGTGGGCATGAAGCTAACTGGCGAGCTGCCTGAAGGCACCACCGCAACTGACCTCGTCCTCACGATTACGCAGATTTTGCGAGCCGCCGGCGTAGTCGAGAAGTTCGTTGAGTTCTATGGCCCCGGCCTGGACTCACTGCCGCTTGCCGATCGCGCAACGATGTCCAACATGGCTCCCGAGTACGGCGCCACTTGTGGCCTCTTCCCGGTGGACGATCAGACACTTCGCTACTTGCGTACGAGTGGACGGAGCGCCGATCAGATAGATCTGGTGGAGCGCTACTACAAAGAGCAGGGCCTATTCCGGACGGCGAATACACCAGATGCTGAGTATACAAAGTCACTCGAATTCGACCTTAGCTCGGTCGAGCCGAGCCTCGCAGGCCCGAAACGCCCGCAGGACCGCCTGACTCTTTCGCAGATTTCATCGAATTTCAAAGAGACGTTTGCCGACACGCCATCAGGCGGAAAACCGGCAAGCATCAGCATCAACGATAAAGATGTGGAAGTCGGCGATGGATCTGTTGTAATCGCGGCTATTACCAGTTGCACGAACACTTCCAATCCGTCGGTGATGATGGGAGCAGGACTGCTTGCACGAAACGCGGTGAGCAAAGGTCTAATCAGCAAGCCCTGGGTCAAGACAAGCATGGCTCCTGGCTCACAGGTCGTCACCGGGTACTTGGAGAATTCCGGGCTTATTAGTGACCTTGAGAAGCTTGGGTTTGGCGTGGTGGGCTACGGTTGCACCACCTGTATTGGTAATAGCGGCCCGTTACCGCCCCCAGTTGCAGAAGCCGTGGACGACCACGAGCTTGTCTCTGCGGCAGTAGTAAGCGGCAACCGGAACTTCGAAGGCCGAATCCACCCGCAGGTGCAGGCGAACTACCTCGCCTCACCAATGCTCGTCGTCGCATATGCACTCGCCGGGACGGTGGACATCGACTTGAGCAATGACCCTGTTGGCGTTGACTCAGACGGTTCGGACGTCTTCCTGAAAGACATCTGGCCCAGCCAGAACGAGATTGCCGAAGAGATTGCAAATTCCGTGAGTGCTGAGTTGTTCAATGAAAAGTACGGCGCGGTCTTCGAGGGTGGCGAGAAGTGGGATGCAATTTCCGCGAGCACTGGTACGCTATTCGACTGGGACCTAGGTTCAACGTACGTCCAACGCGTCAGCTTCTTCGACGACATGACTGTCGACCCGGAGCCACTAAGCGACATTAACGGCGCTCGCGTGCTGGTTTCTTTCGCAGACTCTGTGACAACCGATCACATCTCACCGGCGGGAAGCATTCCGCCAACGGCGCCGTCTGGTCAGTTCCTTATGGCCGGTGACGTGCCTCGCCGAGACTTCAACTCTTACGGCTCCCGGCGTGGAAATCACGAGGTGATGGTCCGTGGCACGTTCGGCAACATTCGGCTGCGCAACCAGCTAACGCCAGAACGCACTGGTGATTGGACTTCGCACCTCCCTGACGGCGAAGAGATGCGGATATTCGAAGCGTCTGAGAAGTATCGTGACGAAGGCGTTCCGCTGATCGTTCTTGCAGGCAAGGAGTACGGAACCGGAAGCTCCCGCGACTGGGCAGCCAAAGGACCGAAACTTCTGGGCGTGAGAGCGGTAATCGCTGAAAGCTTTGAGCGCATTCACCGCAGCAACCTCGTCGGCATGGGAGTTCTTCCGCTTCAGTACATAAACGGCCAATCAGCCGTGTCGCTCGGACTGACAGGCACCGAGTCTTTCGACTTCAGCGGAATTGCAGATGGTTTGGTTCCGGGACAGATGGTCAAAGTCACTGCCGCTTCCGATGATGGCAACGTCATCGAATTTGAGGCATTGGTTCGTATTGATACGCCAGTGGAGGTCGACTACTACCAGCACGGTGGCGTGCTGAACTTCGTACTCCGGCGTTTCATATCTGAGGGCTAAGAACCTGGTCGGATGGACCAGGTGGGGTTAGATAGGACTCGTTAGTGGCTAATAGCAAAGTTGGCATTTTCGCGGATGACCTGACCGGGGCACTGGATGCCTCCGCCAGGTTCGCTGTCCGCGGGATGCCAACGTTCGTATCGGTTAGTACTCAGATTCCATTGGGTGCTTCTGAGTTGTACGAGGTGGTGGCGTTGAATATGGATTCACGCCATCATGAACCTCGCCAGGCCAGAGAAGCGGCCATCAGGGCCTCATCATCGTTGAACGCCGCTGGGTTCACTCCGCTGTTCAACAAGGTGGATTCGACACTCCGAGGCCATCCCGGCCTTGAAGCTAACGCCGTTCTCGGGACGCTCAACGGCGAAATGATCCTCTTCGCACCTGCATTTCCCGCAATAGGGCGCACGGTGGTTGATGGCCATCTGCTCGTGAATGGAATCCCGGTTGATCAGACTGATGTAGGCCGAGACGCCCTCAATCCTGTCCCAGCCAGCAGCATCGTCGAAATCTTGCGTGAGAACACCGGAATGGAACCAGCGTCCATACGACTATCAGATGTAAGGAGCGGCCCTGAATCCCTTGCTGATCTGTTCATTCGAATGGCCGATGGTGGCTCCCCCCTTGCCGTGCTGGATGCAGAATCTGATCAAGACCTATGGAATATTGTTGTTGCCGCATCACGCTCTAACAAGCAGATCGTCCTGACTGGTTCCGGTGGTCTCGCTGCATCCCTCGCAAACGCATATGGTGATGATGTTTCTGGTCAGCGAGAGCAAGAACGGAAGGCCAAGCAGCCATACCTCGTAGTTGCCGGCAGTCAGCGAGAAATTGTTCGCGCTCAGGCTGAGACGCTTAGACGACAGGCGAAGGCAAATGTCATTGAAATCGATGCCGACCGCCTCCTCGACCGTACAGAAGGGCCAGCGGAGCGAGAGAACGTGATTGGTGACGCCACGCGGTCGATACGCGAAGGCCGCAGTGTCGTTCTCATGCTGATCAGCCGTACGTCCAGACCGGACGGCGGCGGTGCAGCGCTACTGTCGGTCGCCCGTGACCAACTTGTGGCAGAGATTGGCACTATCACCGCCCGGGTCTCACAAGCTCCCGTGAACGCCTTGATCTTGATTGGCGGCGATACAACCAAAGGCGTGCTCAAAGTGCTCAACTGCACTGGGATCGTGCTGAAGGATGAGGCGATGCCTGGCGTTCCCGCCGGAGTGATGCATGCAGGCGCGCTTGATGGTGCGCCAGTGGTCACCAAGGCCGGTGACTTTGGTGAAGAGGAAACGCTGCTGAAAGTATTCGAATATCTGTCAACGGGGAGAACATGGCGCAAGGTATGAAGCCGATTCTCGGGATCACTATTGGCGACTCCGCTGGCGTAGGCCCGGAAGTCACCGTAAAGGCAATCCCTGTGGAGGTCGCCAAAGGCAGATCTACGCCCGTGGTCTACGGCGACGCCAGAATCGTGGCACAGGAAGCAGCAAAGTACGCTCCAGACTGGAGTGTGCGCTCGATCACGTCTTTCGAAGGTGTTGAACAGTCCGAGAACGAGATGCTGGTCATGGATCTCGCCAATTGCGACCCTAGTCTTGTGAAAGTGGGCGCGGTTGAGGGGTACACCGGCGGCGCGGCATACGAATCCGTTGTCAGGGCATCTGAAGACGCTATCGCAGGCGATATCGATGCCATCGTTACCGCACCACTCAACAAAGAGGCGATGCACAAAGCCGGATTCAAGTACGACGGCCACACCGGCCTTCTGGGCCATCTCACCGGTACGAAAAACTATTTCATGGTGCTTGGCTCACCCAAACTCAAGGTGATTCACATCTCCACTCACGTTTCCGTGGCAGAAGCAGTAAGGCGCGTGAAGAGCGACCGTATTCAGGCTTGCATCGCCGCGGGGAACGCCCACATCAAAGAACTCGGCGTCGCTGAACCACGCATTGCGGTGTGCGGCCTCAATCCGCATGCTGGTGAGAATCGACTCTTCGGCAACGAAGATGAAGACGAGATTCGCCCAGCCGTTGAAGCAGTCCAAGCGATGGGCATCAACGCTAAGGGGCCGCTACCAGCAGATTCATGCGTACGACAGGCGTACGAGGGCCAGTTTGATCTGGTTGTGGTGATGTATCACGACCAGGGTCACGTGCCCATGAAGTTGGTGGCGTTCTCAGAAGGCGTGAATGTGACCGTTGGACTTCCGATAATCCGAACATCCGTCGATCACGGAACAGCGTTTGACATAGCAGGGCAGGGGATCGCCGATCCGGCGAACATGGCTGCCGCTCTTGACTACGCCTACAACCTTGCCGTCAACCGCACCAAGTCGTAAGAAAAGCGAGCCACCAGATGGCGGCATTCATCAACATCGCGTGAGATGTCCTCACGCTGGGTTGGCGCGGCATCTTCAAGACGGGCTGCACGCTGGGCAGGTACATCCGCTAGTGGAACCTGAATGTAGTGGCAACCCTTGAGGTTGCACGGTATAGCTACCAACACCGACCCAACAGCCGGGTGCCCACAAGGGGCACCGCTACGAGAGATCGCAGACGTCGCCGCTCTAGCGTAGTAGCAACCCTCGTGGTTGCACGCATTCGAGATGAGTGGCCATGCTGGCCAACCCGTTACCAGTCGGGATTCCCAACATCCGCGCCTTCAGCATCAGGTGGCTCAAGGATTCCGTCGGCCACAATGATCGCGTCCTGAATCGCAGTCACGCTGACATCTCTTGGTGCTTGATCAGAAGTAATCGCTAGCCCCGCCGCAATTCCTGCAGCCTGGCCCATTCCCATCGCCGTCGCCGTAACGCGACTGGACGATAACGCTTCAGAGGTGGCCGAATGACAACGACCGGCCACCAGCAGGTTGTCGAACGAAACAGGCAGCAGCGTGCCGTACGGGATATCGTATGGCGGAATCCAGGGGATATCGTGGTACCCGGGCTTATCAGGCGGGTGCTGATCCATGCGCCATGCGCCAATCAGGACCACATCGTCTTTCCGCTTGCCTTCGGCCACGTCTGAATCGTTGAGGATGTAATCGCCAGTGATCCTGCGACTCTCTCGTGCCCCGGCCGCAGGGCCGCTCGTAAAGAAGTAGGCGTCTTCAAACTCCGGAAGTTCGCGCTTCCACGCCTCGAACATGGTCCATGCATCGTGGCGGCCATTGATCTCAGCTCGCGTCCAATCCTCGGGCGATGTGTTGTCGCCGGGAGTCCGAGTAGCGTTGAAGTAGATATCACGTCCTGAGAACGTGGCCGGATACGGACCTGCGTACAGGCCAAGATTCCCCGCCTCGAATTCACGTGTCAGAACTTCTGCGGTGCGTTTGCCCAGATCGAGGTGAGGCTCCAGATATGCGATGCGGAAGTGCAAGCTCATAGGTTGCAGCGACTCAGCCTTCTCGAAGTCCGCGCCAGCCCACGCAGATGCATCGCCGTCACCCGTAGTGTCGATCAGCACTTTCGGATTGATCGCGATCAGGCCAGACTTGTTGGAGGCGATTACCGACTCCACGTGACCATCATTCGAGAGCACGTCCGCCACCTGCGTGTGGAACAGGACCTGAACACCCGCATCTGCAAGTATCTCATCCGCAGCGCGCTTGAAGCGTTCGGGGTCGCAGCGAGGGATCACACGCTCGGGGTGCATTGCCACAAAGTTGAAGTCGCCATTTACGTTGTACGAGTGATCACGACCGCTACCAGCCTCAATCACCCCCAAACGCTCCAGCATCTCGAAAACGATGCCGCCAACCACAGGAGCCCCAGTACGCTCGTCCACAAATCCATCAAACGCAGACCCAATATTTGCGGCGAAGAATCCACCCGCAAATCCGTTGCGCTCGATCACCATCGTCTCCGCACCACCACGAGCAGCAGACACAGCGGCGCCAATCCCAGCGAGGCCCGCACCACAGACGAGAACATCAGGCTCTGCAATGACGGGTAGCTGCTTGGAATATGTGATCATTTAGTGGACTCCGTAGACCAGAGATAAGAGGCGAATGTGATTTCGATGCCGGCCAAAGAAGATTTTCTCGCACTTTGTAGCGACGTACAGCCTAGATCAGGTTGGGACTTTTCGCGCCAGAGAACGTCGAGGGCACCAATCCCGTTTGATTACATGGAGATCGTCAGGTCGCACCTCTTCAATGACGCCGCAGTACTCGATGTGGGAACTGGAGGCGGAGAAAAGTTTTTGAGCCTTGCTGGCGAGTTCGGGCAGGGGACCGGTATCGACGTTGCGCCTGAGATGATTCGGGTTGCAGAGGAGAATCGCGTTGCCGCCGATATCTTGAACGTTGAATTCCGGTTGATCAAACATTCGCTAAATGGCATTGCATCAGAATCGTTCGATCTCGTGATCTGCCGACATGCGCCGATTCCGTTTGCTGAAGCCGGGCGGATGCTCAAATCAGGCGGAAAACTTATCTCGCAGCAAGTTGGGCATCGGAACTTGATTGCTCTACAGGAGGCATTTGACGAAGATCCTCATGATCTGGATCTGGGGCCAACGCCTGATGAGACGCAGGCGTCTCTGCTGAGTGCAGGGTTCGGGATCACTGAGTACGAGGAATATGACATCGAGTCCACGTTCCTTGATCTGGAGTCACTGATCTTTCAGCTTGGCGCTGTGGCACCACCAGCCCACTTTGACCCCGAGACTCATTACGAGAATGTTGCATCGATTGTGGAAAGAACACGCAGTTCAAATGGACTCGTGATGAATGAGCACCGCCATCTCTACGTGGCACACCAACGGTAGCGGCGGGTCTAAGACCCGCTCCTGGACCGCTAGCGCTACGAAGTTGGTCGCGATAGACGGCAGGAAGAAGCGGGTTTAGACCCGCCGCTCCCGAAGGCGAACGCGTCAGATTTTGTACTGCGTCGGAAGAAGCGGGTCACAGACCCGCCGCTACTGTGAGTGGCGTCTGCTAACCCTTGATCTTGTCGTACATGCTTGGGATGAGCGGGAATATCCAGCCTCGATTGACGATGATCTCTCGTGCCAGTTCTGGTGGGATGGCGACGATCATTTCCGGCTCCAGTGAGAAGCGGCCTGTGAAGCCACCAATCGCACTACGAGTGTGGACTCCGGCGTAACCGCCAGCGTCGGCACCATCAGAGGCGTAGTGGCCAGTACCGCCACCAAACACGTCCATCCAGCGGTTGGAGTAGCCGTTCACTACGGCTGGGCCAGAGTTGAACTTCACGTCCGTGGAAACGACCATACCGAGTGCCTTGACGGTGTAGATGACATCGTTGAGGTCGCCGCCCTCACCGCCGCATGAGATGGCGTGGTGCAGAGTGCGGACGTGGTGCTCGGCGCACATTCGTCCTGCGTTCTGGCCATGGGACACCGTGTCAGGATCATCGTTCATCTGCATCTCGCCCATGCCGACGCCTGAGAGGTAGACGATACCGCTCTCGTGGAAAACCACGCTTGCGATGTTGCGGCCCTGGAGTGAAACAACAATCTCATCTTCAGAACCCAGGTCGATGCCCAGCTCTGAGACTCGGTCGTAAACGTTGTAGTTGCGGCGTAGCTCGGCCGGGACGATGGCACCATCGTAAAACTTGCTCAATGTTTTCTCTCTAATTTTGATTGCGACTGGCGACTGATGTTGCCGACCCAGTGATGTTGCGGAATTGCTCGGTTCGCATAGTACCCAGAGTCTGCACTCGAATCCAGCGCGCCAGAGTGTCGCAACGGCCTAAAAACCAAATGGGATTCTACTTCTCGATGACAAAAAGGAGGCCCCTCCGTCCCAGGTGGGGCGGCGGGGCCTCCTTTTTGTGTTAGCTAGTCACCGCCGACTGGGGCCAGGCCACCAATCGGGATGGCTGTTGTGCGCTCAGCTTGCACTTTGATCGCTGCTACCGCTTCAGCCTTGCGAGTCACTTGCACGCCACCAAGAGGTACGAAGACTCCTGCGATTGCAAACATGACTCCCAGTCCGATGAAGATACTCCACGACATGAAGTGCGCCATACCAGCCTGATAGTCAGAGTTCACTCCACCAATCAAGCTGCTCAGCAGACTAAATGCCAGAGGGCTCCACGTTTGCGTCCGGACAGGTCCTTCAAGAAGGTTAATGCGATCGAGATCTGAGAAGTGCCGACCATCAACATCAACTTCGTAGATTCCCGCTTCGTACATCACTCCCTGATACTCAACATTTTCATCAAGAATTACGGTCTGCGTACCGTGCAGGGTGTGGTCGCTGATGATTCCGTACTGAACCATCAACTCATCAGGCGTGTTTACAAGGGTGTCGTTCGGGTCAAGGTTGTCCCGGTTCAACTCAAAATTCCAGTCTTCTTCGATGAGGGCCAGAATTGAGTCTCCAGCTTCTTTGGTGCCTCGGTCTGTGAAGTTACCGTCATCGTCGTAGCTCATATATCGGCCCTGGACTGCGTAAACCGCATCCAGTGATGCAAGTCCGGCTTCAGCCTTGGTATAAAGGAACACTCCAAGTGTGATTCCTATGAGGCCCCCAAATACGAGGACCAGGCCCGCAACTGAGATCAGGTTTAGCTTCTTTACCAGTGTCATCGAATTCCCCCTTCCTCAGCGTTTGGAGCGTGTTTTGAGACTCTGCCTCCGCATGAGGACTTTCTTTTTTCAGTTCCCTTGAGTTGGCTTGTTTAGCTGCTCACTCTTTAGGTCACTGAACTTTGTTTCTTATGCATTTATCCTGACCAAAGATTACTCGCGCGACATGAGAGAATCGCGTTGCGAATCATCACGGATATGAGAGTTACATGATTTATTTCATATATTGTATTGGGCCATGCGAAGTAACCTACTAACCATAGTTATGTGTAAGTGATATTTTTCACACATAAAATTTTGTATGACATGGTGCTCTGCAAACGCGGGGGTTGGCCCACGGCCATCGCTACGTTGCTCTTTGTGCTAGCTATCGCCTGCAGTTCAACTCCATCTGATCCTAAGTTGACCACTCGTCTGGCCGAGGGGATCCGTGGAACATTGATCGAGACCGATGGGTGTCTCCGCCTCGCAAGCGGGGGAGAGTCGAGGGCGATCGTTTGGCAAAAAGACGTCTTCGACATCGCTCGCGTCGATGATCGAGTAGAGATCGTAGATCTACAACTCGGGAGTCCTGATGCCCCGGTGATTTGGAAAGTCGGGGAACAGATTCGCACGAGTGGAGCTTCTAATTTTGGGCCACTAGAATTCCACGCAGGAGATGAATTCGTGCGGGGCCTTACGTCTTGATCATTGGGGCAGAGCGAGACTCAGAACCCGTACTCACTCCGTAGTCCGCTCAGGAACTTCTGGGCGTTGCGCATGGCGTCCATGGAGGGGAGACCGTCACGGCCTTCGTAGACGACTGATATTGGGCCGTTGAATCCGCCGTCTTTGAGGATGGTAAATATCTTTCGGTAGTCGACCCACTCTTCCTCACCGCTGGTGATCTTGTAGATCTTTGTGCGGACCATCTCGGCGCGGTGAAGTGATTGACCGATGTACTGGTAGATATCGTGCGACTCACGACCGGGGTCATCATCACGGCCCGACGCGCCTAGTCCGCCGCGGAACTGCCCCGTATCCAGAATGTGCGTGAAATGTGGTGAATCCACATCGTCCAACATGCGGAGTATCTGTCCGCCGGTGGCCGGGAACATACCGTGGTTGTGATTGTGCAATCCAACCTTCACGCCAACGGAACCGGCGTGCTCTGCCGCGATCTTGAATCGATCTCGAGTGCGAGGCCACGCGTCCTCATCGGACTCTCCATCATCAGGCGCACATCCGATTAGCCGGATGAACGGGATGTTCATGTGGCTACACACGTCTGTCCAGCGACGTATTGCCGCCGCATGACCTTCGTCATCACCGTTCATGCCCTGGCCGAAGCCACCAATTACTCCGATGTAGCCAATTGGCATCCTAAGGTCGTCACAATGCTTCCGCAGCCGGTCCAGATACTCGAGATCGGTAGACGCAAATTGGCGATCTTCAAGATCGACGCCGTCGTAGCCGAGA
>CAUZJA010000060.1:0-13299 GCA_963579925.1 Dehalococcoidia bacterium
GTCGGCAACCCGGCGCTGGAAGGTTTCACCGCGCCAAAGCTTCTCTGGATGAGGGATCACGAGCCAGACGAGTACGCGCGAATCGCGCACGTCCTTCTGCCCAAGGACTACGTGCGGCTGAAACTCACAGGCGTGAAGGCCATGGACCCATCCGACGCAGCGGGAACACTGATGTTCGATATCACTGAGAGTCGGTGGTCCAGCGAGGCGCTGGCGATGATGGATATACCGGAGGCATGGCTTCCCGAGATTGTGGCATCACACGAAGTCTCCGGTACGCTCACACAAGCGGCCTCTGATGCACTTGGCATCCCCGCAGGAATTCCAGTAGCCGGAGGTGCGGCTGACAACGCGGCAGCGGCGATTGGCTCAGCCGTCACCACACCGGGAACAGCGATGATCAGCATTGGCACCGGTGGCACAGTGGTCGCGCCAATCCCAAACCCGGCGGTAGATCCGGGCCTCCGATTGCACACGTTCAACCACGCTGAGCCAGATGCATGGTATCTGATGGGCGTGGTGCTGGCGGCTGGATCAGCACTGGCGTGGTGGCGCGAGCAAATCTGCGGTACGAAGTCATTCGATGAACTAGTAACAGAGGCAACCGACACGTCGCCGGGTTCAGATGGCCTCACATTCCTGCCCTACATCACGGGCAACCGAACACCCCACGCCAACGCTGATGCTCGCGGCGCGTTCATAGGTCTCCACGCGGGCCACACCCGCGCTCACATGACGCGCTCAGTGATCGAAGGAGTCACATTCTCGCTCTTCGACTCCTACCAGTTGATCCTGGCGCAGACTGAGACTCCAACCGAGTTGATCGGAACAAGCGGAGGGATGCGGTCGACGTTCTGGCAGCAGATGGTCGCAGATGTATTCGACGTGCCGCTCACGCCAGTGGAAAGCTCCGGTTCGCCGTATGGTGCGGCCATCCTTGCAGCATGCGCGGCCGGGCAGTTCAACCGGCCATCAGAAGTGACAGCGAAATGGGTAACGCGCGGTGAAACAAGAACGCCCAATCGCGCTCACTCCGACGCGTATCAAAGTGCCTACGGTCGGTTCAACGAGCTGTACAGCCAACTACAGGGGCACTTCGCTCCGCGCTCATAGTCACCCGTAACAAGCGCGCTATTCTGCGTCAAATCGAGTGTGTGTTCTCCTCCCCCGACTATCTGGCTAGCACCATATACGCAGCTCATACGCAGTTCTAACGTTGTGCTAATGGAAAGAGGAGAACGCGCAGTGCGTAACTCCAAACCGGTATATCCCGTCGATAGCACTGGCGATAGGCGCGGACAACGAGGAGAATTATATTGAGACTCAAGAGCAATCCGGCTGCTGACCAGCGCGGAATAACTGGACTGGAGACCGCCATCATCCTGATCGCATTTGTGGTCGTGGCGTCGGTCTTTGCCTTCACAGTACTTTCGATAGGTATCTTTGCATCAGAGCGAAGCAAGGAAACCGTATTCGCAGGCATCGAGGAAGCGCAGAGCTCCATCGAGCCACGAGGCAGCGTCGTCGCCTACAAGGGCGTCCTTGCTGACTCAACGTCAACCGTCTTCAAGGTTACGTTCGTTGTATCGAACCCCATCGCAGGCGAGCCGGTCGACCTGACCGCTGACTACGCTGCTACCGACTCCGGTACAGACCCAACAGTCGTTGCGAGCGCCGAGTCCGTAACGGTAATCTCGTACGTAGACAAGAACCAGGTCCTCAATGACATGCCGTGGACCGTTGCCTGGCTTGGCAACAACGACGGTGACAATCTCCTTGAGGACAATGAGAAGGCAGAGATCACTGTCTGGCTGCTCAACCGAGCAAACGCCACAGCGATCGGCACCGCCGGCTCTATTGCGTACCAGACCACAGAGGGTGGCATGTACTCAACCGCCACGGTTCTGACCACGAACGATGAGTTCACAATTGAGATGAAGCCGCCATCAGGCGCAGTGCTGAACATCCAGCGCTCAACCCCGTCGCAGTTCGACACGGTGATGGACCTGAACTGATAAGTTAGAGAATTTGATCAAAGCGATTGACGCTGGTGATCAAAGTGAGCGGCCCCGGAAAATTCCGGGGCCGTTTCGCGTCTAAAGCTTGATCAGGACCTTCCCAGTTCCCGGTGATGGAGAGCGTGCGTAATCGAAAGCTTCGATTGCGTCTGCAAACGGAAATCTGTGAGTCACAAGAGGAGCGACGTTGATCTGGCCAGATGCCACCAACTCGATAGCCGCTGCGTAGGCGTTGGCGTACCTGAACACACCGTGAATATCCAATTCCTTCACGCCCGCTGTGACTGAGTCGAAACTGAGGTTCTCTCCGGAAATTCCTACGATAGCGATACGCCCACCAGCGCTAATGCCATCGATCAGCCTGGGCAGCGAATCAGAATGCCCTGAGGCCTCCAATCCCACGTCAAAGTCCTCGCTCAGGCCGTCAGTCCTAACGTCCACGACCGAATCTGCTCCAAGAGCCAATGCCCGTTCCAACTGTTCCGATACAACATCAGCCACGATGATCCGAGATGCGCCTGCCGCCTTCGCCACAAGTACGCATACCGCGCCAATCGTACCTGCGCCAGTGATCGCTATCGCGTCACCAGCATTCACCCCGGCACGCTTGATGGCATGTACGGCGACCGAAAGAGGCTCCATGAGTGCGCCATCTTCCAGAGTCATCCCCGGTGGGAGTTTGAACGTACACTTCGCGGGATGCACCACGTACTCCGCGAGCGAGCCGTCGTAAGGCGGCGTGGCCCAGAACGCCATGTCCGGGCACAGGTTGTAGCGCCCCGAATCGCAGTAGCTACAACTGCCGCAAGAGACGCCCGGCTCCATTGCGACGAGGTCCCCGACAACGAGGTCATCGACGCCGTTACCAACCGCCTCGACAACACCCGCAGTCTCGTGCCCGAGGACCATCGGCTTCTCGACCACAAAGTCGCCAATACGACCGTGTTCGTAGTAGTGAACGTCGCTGCCGCAGATACCAACGGTGTCGACTTTTACGCGTACCATTCCTGCGAGTGGATCACCCGGATCAGGAATCTCCGCTATCTCCAGATCAAGCGGCCTGTTCAGCACCAGTGCTTTCATGAATTAGTTCGCACCCTCGCCACCGTCCAACGGAATGATCGTACCGTTCAGGAAGTCCGACTTTGGCGACGCCAGGAACAGCGCCAGGTCAGCTACCTCATGCGCCTCACCAAACCGACCAGCAGGAATGCGAGATCGTTTGTAGTCCGTGCGCGGTCCGGGCGTCCAGATCGCCTCGCCCATTGGCGTCAGAATGACCGTTGGCGAGATGCAATTGGACTGCACACCATGCGCCCCAAACTCCACGGCCATCGACTTCGTGGCCATCTGAATCCCAGCCTTGGATGCGCTGTACGCCACGTTGTTTGGGATGGCGCGTAAGCCAGCCCTTGAGGCCACGTTGATGATCTTGCCGTGGCCTCGCTCAACCATGCCCGGTGCGAACGCCTGTGCCAGCAACACCGGTGCCAGTAAGTTGACGTTCATGGTCGTGTTCCACTCATCGAGGCCCAGATCGGGTATCGACTGCGGAATCGTCAGCCCGGCGTTGTTCACGAGGACGTCTACCCGCCCCCACTCGCCAAGAACTTCAGCGCCAAGCGCGATCACGGCGTCTGCATCCGCCATCTCCGCCCGGTGGGTGGATACCTTTGCGCCCAGCGCTTTACATGAGTCAGCGATATCCTTCAGCCCGTCAACGTCGCGTGCGGTCAGCACAAGGTCAGCGCCGGCTTCGGCATATGCTTCTGCGATCGCGACGCCAATGCCCTTTGACGCACCCGAGACAAATGCGATTTTGCCCTTGAGCGAAAGCTCGTTGCCTTCTGTCATCTACTTCTCCTGAGTTGGATTATTAGTTAAATATCGGTTGTGTTTAGTAATATCTGATATAATTCTTAGTGACTGAACTCCAAATCGAGTTCGTCGATTCCCTGTTATACCAGCAACTGGCATCAGGAGCGCCCCAACATGGCGCAATCAACCTTCACATCACCCCCGCAATCACCCCGCTCACGGCGGACGGTGATAATCGCGGCAGTGGCTGTAGCGGTGATGGCAATTGCATTCGCAACGGCGGCGATTGTGCTGATTCTGGACGATGAGTCTGAAGGGACGGGTACTTTCACTAGTACCGAAATCATCGATGAGTCCGATTCAACGCCACGGCCCAGGCGAGGATCTACTTTCAACGATGTAATTGCAGCGGCCTTCGCGCATCTTCATTCGATCGACCAGTTCAAAATCATTGGTGAGTTTGATGCGTAGAGCCAGTATCAATCCACCAATGCGCGTCCTCCCGTGCCTTTAGATCCAACGGCACCCGTACTCATCCATGGAAGTTCCTCAAAAGTATCGGGGGAGTTCGTTGGTCCAAGCGCGTTTGATCTGAAGTTTTCAACGGAGAAGCAGGTAGTCGACCCATTTTTCCTGAATCGTGTATTCAGCCCAGGAGAGCGAGCCAGCTTGGTAGACGGAATTGGATTTGATGTTCCTGACCCCATCGAAGTACCGGCATCAGTGATAACGGTTGCCGCTTCAGACGGCCAGATCACTTCAGGCCAACCAGGGTTCGTGGCGCGCGATACGTCCGGCGCAGAAGTTCACAAGCTGGTTCTAGATTTTATTTCTGAGGCGCTTGGGCGGGGGCCAAATCGCTGGTCGACGGACACTTACCTGCAGATTGCCCGCTTTGAAGAACTTGGTACGCACTTTCGCGGTGAAAAACTGGTAACTGGCTATCGCTCAACCGCACCTCTATCCTAGTCTGGGGCAACGATATTTTGGATAGATGTGAATTTAGGCTATCTCAGGGCGATTGAAACGGGAGCCAAGGTAGAAGTTCCTCGGACATTCGACTTCACACCAGGGTTCGAGGAACGGGAGACGTTCCGCAAATACGCCGAGATCATCTTCACCTACCCAGACGACGGTCCTGCCGGAAAACGACAGGGCAGCTACTAATCCGCCACCCGTCATCCGAAGGTAACGCCAGCGCTTTCAAGTGCCCGTGCGGCAGGCACCTTAGAATTCTAGGCCTACTTTGACTACGCCTTCTTCTCGGGCCTGAGCCACGTCGAATGCGTGTTGGGTTTCGGTGCCGGGGAAGCGGTGTGAGATTACCGGTCCAACATCTATCTGCCCTGAGACAATCCAGTCCAGCGCCTGCGCAAAGCTGGCAAGACCCGGCTCATCCTGGGCGCCGAGCCGGGTGTAGGCCGATATGCGCTTGCGGAACCACGTATCGAAGTCAAAGGGAACTTTGCCACTGCCCTCTGGGAGGCCAAATAGCACGACCTGGCCTTCGTCTCGGGCTACGTGGAACGCCTGGCTGAGGGTTGGCGTGCTACCCACCGCCTCGATCACCAGATCAGCGCCCTTGCCGCCCGTGAGGTCGTTCACGGCCTGCGTCGCCGCATCGCCCGTCACGTCTATCGTCGTATCGACGCCGTACTTGCGACCTAGCTCCCGCCTGTGGGCTACCGGCTCAATGGAAATAACCTGCTCGACACCGAGACGTTTCAGCACGAAGTCCCAGAAGAGACCTGCACTGCCCTGCCCCATCACCACCGCCGTCTGCCCGAAAACCTGCGGTAGCTTCATCGCGGCGAAGATCACGGTGCCAAGCTGCTGCGCGAGCGATATCTCGCCGGCATCACCCTCGTCAGGCAGCTTCATCAGATGCGGCGCATCGACTGCCTGGTAGCGAGCGAACCCAAACGAGTTCCAGATATGCGGCACGGCAAGCACCCGATCGCCCACGGCAAGATCGTCTGAGCGGGTGTCGATAACCCTGCCCACGCCCTCGTGACCCGGATACCCCGGCGCCAGCGGCCACTGATCCACGTTCCAGCCCCCGTTGACGATGTGCAGATCGCTGCCGCAGATGGACGCGATCTCATACTGCACCAGCGCATCATCCGGCTTCATCTCCGGGTAAGGCGCATCGACGATGTCCCACTTACCTTTGGCGATAGACTGAGCGGCTACGTTGATTTGCTGTGTCTCAGGCAGTTTTCTGATTCCTGTGTTGTTTGTTGAGCGGAGCTTTTCGTTCGAGGAGTAACTCTATCGAAGTGATGAGTAATCGTGTTGCGCCTCCTTCCCCACCGTCATTCTGAGGCTGCTCGGTAAGTATTCAACACGATGCGGTTTGGAGACAGCAACGACTTGAGGGTTACGCTGGTCGAGTCATATCTATGAAGTCCCATTCGCGCCCGGCGTTCTTGTGCCGATACTCGCGTACGCGCTCAAACCCAGCGCGCTCGTACACTCGTATCGCTCGCTCATTGAACGCTGCAACTCGTAGCCGAAACGCTGCGGGGTGTTCGTTTTCCCTTGCGTAGTCAAGGCAGTCGCTCAGGAACTTAGAACCCAAACCCTGCCCTGTTAAATCAGGTCTGAGACCTAGTCCGAACTCGACGGTGGTTCCGTCTACGTTGAACCCGTAGAACCCGACCAGTTCTCCGCGGTCATCCAACACGGCGTGATACCGCTCTCGCTCCCTCTGCACTGGGTCTAACAGCTCAGCAAGATCGTCGACATCTGCGGTCCAGTCGTAGAACGCGTAAATGCCCTCGTACTTCCAGGCTGCGACGGCCTGCGCCTGCTCGTCCATCATCGGTACGAAGGTGTACCTCATCGGAAATTCTTCCTTTCGATCGGGCCTATCGACTGGATGCGCGCTGTCTGCGTGCCGGACGTGCCACTTTGCCCCGAGACTTCTTAGCGCGTGCAGTGGCTCTCTATGCAGCGCGCTCAGCCCGGAGCGTCATTGAGTCACCCTTCAACTGTCGCAGGATGTTTTTTCCGCCAAAGCGGCGCATCCCCAGATCAAGGATTACGACATCAGGCCTCTTTCCGATCATCGTATCCGTGACGTTGTCTGGATTGGCTTCAATCATCTCTTCATATCCGGCGGCGTCTAGAAGCCGCTTGCTCAGACTTATCATCTGAGATCACCAGGAGGGTCACACCATTTCTTTGACTCTCCGGCGGGGGAAATGCCAACTTCCTGACTCTGGCAGTCCAGGTCTTCTTATTCACCCGCGTGGGCAGGACACTCCATTCGCGCGCCTGATCAGCCATCGATTTGCGGTGTCATGATGATGATGTCTTCTATGTCCACCAACGGAGTTGGGGGGTTAGTCATAGGCGGCTAGGGCGTCTCCGTGGGCGGCCCACATAGCTTCGAACATATCGTCGATCTCTTGCAGCGACAGTACCGCTGAAGTCAGCGGATCCAGCATCACCGCGTGGCGAGCGTCATCTTTACTACGCTCCAACACGGCCCGTACTGCCATCTCTTGAACGGCAATGTTTGACATGTTCAACGCTGCCAACTGTGGTGGCAATTCGCCAATTTGCATCGGGTGCAAACCGCCTTTGTCCACGAGGCAAGGAACCTCCACACAACTCTGCGAAGGCAGATTGGAGATCAGTCCGTCGTTGTAGACATTCCCATTGATCACCGTCGACTCGCCAGACTCCATCGCGCCCATGATCCGGCAGGCGTACTCGTCTGATCGCTCGGCCTTCAGCGGAGCGTCACCCTTAACTTCCTGCCGCATCGTGTCGAAATACTCTTCGTTGCGCTTCTCAAGCCGTGCCAGATCGACCTCAACCTCATCCAAGTTGAACTCGTGGATCCTATCCGGGTTGACCCGGAAGTAAGGCACGTACTCAGACATGTGTCGCGTGGACTCAGTCACAAAATTATCGAAGTGCCGCATGACTTCGAATCTCACCGGATCTTTGGCGTACGTGTCATCGTCATCCAACGCGTCCCAGAGCGCCGAGTAGGCATCCTTGCCTTCGCGCTCAAATCGCAGAAACCAGGCCATGTGATTGATGCCCGCGACCCACGCCCAGACATCATCGTGCGGCGCGCCAATGTAGTCAGCCAGCACCTGTGTCGTCCGCTGGACGCTATGGCACAGCCCCACGGTCTTTACTTCCGTCGCCTCATTAATCGCCCAGCATGCCATCGCCATAGGGTTCGTGTACTGGAGCAGCCAGGCGTCTGGAGCCACCTCTTCGATATCGTGGCAAATCTCCAACAGCACCGGCACAGTCCGCAGCGCTTTGAACACGCCGCCGGGGCCAATAGTGTCTGCCACAGACTGATTCACGCCAGCCTCCATGGGGATGCCCTGGTCGATTCGGAGATCGTCCCCAACCCGAATCGTTGAGATCACGTAATCAGCGCCCTCAAGAGCTTCTCTGCGGTCCGAGGTAGCCGTGATGGTGTTACCTGAACCCGCATCACTTACGAGCCTCGCGCCAAAGTCACGAATAAGGTCAAGTCGCTCCGTATCGATGTCCATCAAAGCGATATCAGCACCCTGCAACGCCGGTGTGGTTACAACGTCCTGCAGCAGTCGCCTGGTGAATACAACGCTACCTGCGCCGATAAGTGCGATTTTGGCCATTCGGATCTCCTAAGTTTTGTCTGTTAAGGAGAACCAACCTAGCACGGGGAGTATCGACCCGGCAATTACTTCACAAAATGGTTACGCCAGCGGGGGTATACTCCGCCCCAGGAACAATGCAGACCCGAAGTCGGCAATTCGGTAATAGGGAGGCCTCACTATGAGAATGTATCTGGGCGGCGAATGGGTGGACCGTGATCAGTCGGTTGAGGTGCTCAATCCCTATTCAGGCCAGCCAATCGACACGGTGCCTCGCGCCGGCATCGAAGATATTGACCTGGCGGTGAAGAGTGCCGAACGAGGCTTCCAACAGATGCAGCAACTGTCTGCACTGGACCGCTACGAATTTCTCATGAAGGCAGTCGCGCTAACTAATGAGCGTAAAGAAGACATCGCCTCTACTCTCTCTGCTGAAGAAGGCAAAACCATCAACGAGGCCCGAACTGAGGTCGACCGCTGCGTTCAGACGCTGACATGGTCGGCGGAAGAAGCGAAACGCCTGCGCGGCGAGACCATTCCGCTCGATGCCTCACCCGGTAACGGAACAAAATTCGGTTTCACGATACGAGTTCCGGTAGGCATAGTGGCCGCTATCAGTCCGTTCAATTTCCCGCTGAACCTTGTCGCACACAAAGTCGGGCCTGCGCTGGCCGCTGGTAACTCTGTGGTGCTGAAGCCCGCTTCAGACACGCCTCTTTCAGCACTCAAGCTGGTGGAAGTACTACTCGATGCTGGCGCTCCTGCCGAATCGATTCAGTGCCTCACCGGGCCTGGTGGAGCAATTGGCGACACGCTGGTCGCGCACCCATCCGTTCGCAAAGTGACATTTACTGGCTCACAGGAAGTGGGCGAACACATCACTCGTACCGCCGGCCTCAAGAAGGTCACCATGGAGCTTGGCTCTAACTCGCCGCTGGTGGTGATGCCGGACGCTGATATGGACAAAGTGGCGGCTGCAACCGTGCAGAGCGGCTACTCAAACGCTGGCCAGGTCTGCATCTCAACACAGCGCGTGATCGTAGACAGTAAAGCATATGGCGATTACCTGGACGCGTTGAAACCTGCGGTGGAAGCCATTACAGCAGGCGATCCGTCCGTCGACAACACGGTGATGGGGCCCATGGTGCGCGAGAGCGATGCAGTGCGCGTCGGCGAGTGGCTGGACGAGGCAGTCGCAGGCGGTGGATCACTGCTTACAGGCGGCGATCGGCAAGGCGCAATGATGAGCCCGGCGATCATCGCGGATGCCACAGCAGACATGAAGGCTTATCGCGAAGAGTTGTTCGGCCCCGCAGTGCTGGTGGCCCGCGCCAACGGAGTCGATGAGGCAATTGCGATGGCCAATGACACCCGATTCGGATTGGCAGCGGCGATCTTCACGGAGAGCATCGATACCGCAATGCGTTTCGCGCTGGAAGTGGAGTCCGGCAACCTCAACATCAACGGCGGCACGGCATTCCGGGCCGACATGATGCCGTATGGCGGCCTCAAAGACTCCGGTCTTGGGAAAGAGGGTCCCACGTATGCAATCGGGGAGATGACCGAGACGAAAATGGTGATATTTCACCGATAGGCAATTCGTCTGCGATAATAGGGCTATGAAACTTCTTGACGTGCCTATAATTTCAGAGACACCGCTTCCCGCCCACGAGTGTGCAGGCCACTGCACTGGTGAGAACGGCGGTGATGGCATGTGCTATCACGACGATGGCAGCCGCCATCCGGTAGGCGCCTGTCGCCGAGCCGCGAAGGCCGCGAAAGTGGAAGCTGCTAAGTCGGCCGACTAGTCCCTCATCGCTCAAATAAAAAACACCCGGTATCGCCGGGTGTTTTTGCTTATCGGGTACTGCGAGCTTCAGTCGTCCTTCATAGCGCTCACAACAAACGCAATGATCAACCCGATAAATCCTGATCCGGCAATCACCAGGAAGATCATGCTGGCGTGATCACTCACCCAGTCCTGCTTGTTGCCGCCCTTCCAAGCCTTACCTTCAAGTCCCGTCGGGATCTTACCGGGGTCTAATCCCCCACCAGACATCGACATAGTTGCACCTCCAGAACAATGTGTTTCGTAGATACTACCTTTTCGGCAGATTGATTAGCATGATTACATCGCGGCCAGATGCCATAATCTCGAGTTAGTCCTCGAACTGCAATCACCCACGTGACCTCGTAACGTCCAACGTGGTGGTGGTGGTGGTGAAACGATGCCGCAGCCCTAATACCGCAGATCCAGATCGACCACGTTCCGCAGTGGTTCGTCGTTCACGTAGCGGCGCAGGTTCCACTCGAAGATGTCACAGGTGCGCTCGTCCAACTCTGGCGAGTTGCCTGCGATGTGCGGCGTGATCACGACGTTGTCGAGGCCCCACAGCTCGTTGTCCGCCGGGAACGGCTCTTCGACCACTGCGTCCAAGCCTGCGCCTGCGATGCCGCCGTTCTTGAGCGCGTCGACAAGTGCGTTGTGCTCAACAATGCGGCCACGTGATGTAACGATCAGGTGCGCGCTCGACTTCATCCGTGCGAGCTCCGCTCCGCCAAGCATGTTCTCGTTGCCAGGCGTATACGGCACCGTTACGACCACGAAATCGGAGACTTCCAACAGTTCGTTGAGCCGACTCAGCGGCCACACGTCCTCCAGCACCGGCTCCGCCTCAACATCGTGCGCGTCCACGGCGATGACGTCCATGCCCAGCGCCCGACACCGCCATGCAATCTCCATGCCTGACTTGCCAAGGCCAATGATGCCCACGGTCTTGCCCATCGCCATCTGCACAATTGTGAGCCCGTAATCCTGGTCCCACTCCCGATCGCGCTGCTTGGCCATGAAGCGGTCCATGCCGCGAGAGAACATCATGATCATCGTCACCGCGTGCTCGCCAATTTGCGGTGCCCCGGCACCCTGGGTGTTCGTAACGGTGATACCGGATTCAGCGATCCCTGGGATGGCGTTGTACAGCCCTTCCATCCCGGCATCCAGCGTCTGAATCCATTTGAGCTGCTCAGCCGCCTCAAACTGGCTGCCGGTCAGGTAGCCGAATACGACGTCTGTGTCGCGCACTTCCCGTTCGATCTGGTTAGGCTCGTACGCCTCGACAAAATCGACCCCCGGGAACTGCTCTTCCAACGCCGGGTAAAACGGCTTGCCAAACTCCGGTAGCAGTAGCACTTTCATACGGTTGTGAATCCCCTCTTATTTACGGTTAATTAAGTTTTTTCAGGAGCGCAATCGACTCCGCGACCAGCATCTCGCCCGCTTCTGGTGCGAATGGGCTGGTCGTCGTTCCGTAATATCTGCGGTAGCGTGCCTGATCCACAATCTCCACCAGCGGAATGACCGCAGTCTCTTCGTGCGGCAGCCGCGTGGATATGTATCCGATGTAGTCGCTGCAGTAGCTCGCAACCCACGTCCGCTCCACTCCGCCACCTTGCTTGATCTGTGTGCCCAGCTCATTGAACAGCTCGCCGGGACTGCCTGAGATCAGCAGATCACCAACCTTGAACGCCTGCAGGTCTGCACGAATTGGCGGCATGTCCTGCCGCTCCGCCATCAGCAGCTGCGTCAGGCCGTTGCCGTAGATGGCTGGGTTCAGCATGCCCGCCGTCGCTGTGTTCGTTCCAGGTGCCCACGTCTCGCCCTCGTAGACGCCTAGCTCCTCGACTAGCACCTCGTGCTGCTGCCGCGCCGCCTCAGCCGTCCACGCTGGCTTCTGCCGTGGCAGGCTCGCGATCGATGTCGCGACATCAAGCGGCACATCGTTCACGGTTGCAATCTTCTCGATGACCCGTAGCGCCTCTTCGCCCAGCGCGGCACCAAGTTCTGCGGCGTCGTCGAACGTCTCCAGGTGCTCTGACTTTGTGTTGCCGAACCACCAGTCGAACGGGTGAATGTCCCCGCCCGCGCCCGATATGAACATGGCTACAGCGCCGGAGTCCTCAACCTCCACCAGGCCGGTGGCCACGCCGGTGAAGTCAGCACTCCAATCGAGATACTGCCCGCCAACGCACAGGTTGTGGCATGCGAAGTTGATGACGCGCGCGAGAGGCGCGCCACCTGCGTGATCCACCCGCAGCACTCCGACCGCGGTGTCGATTGGCCGTTCCTTGTACTGGCGATTGATCGTCATGCCCGACAGATCACCCCACCCGTGGCCCGCAGTAGCCGGCGACATGTGCGACGCCGCCTCAAGCACAGTCCCTGCGACCACGTCTGCGAAGTGTTTCGCGTACGTCTCAAGTTCTTCCGGAATCACGTTGATGAAATCTGGCGTCGTGTGGTTGTGCGTGGAGTTCACCAGCAGATGGCTCGCCGGGATTCCCGTAAGCTCCAGCACCGTTGCCTGGATGTCCTCAAGGATCTCCCGCGTCACCGCCGCCACGTCCATCGCAACAATCGCCAGCCGAACGTCGTCGCTTTCCAGCACCAGCGCCTTGGCGAACAGATCGTCATGCACGCCGGTCGACCGCCCCTGCCGCAGTCCCCACGCCCCCATGTGATATCCAACCGGCGGCGTAACAACAGCCGACGCCGCACCTGCGAATAATCCGTGCTTCACTTCAGCATCCCCTCTTCTTATCGCAGAGCGTCATAGCAAGGGAATCGTTGTGCACTACCCGTTTCACGAACCGCAATCCCCTCACCTCAACCCTCTCCCCCAAGGGGCGAGGAGGCCGAACCCGCAACGCCCCAATTCCCCCTCACCCCAACCCTCTCCCATCTGGGGAGAGGGTTGGGGTGAGGGGGCTGCTCGTTTTCCGCCGTCCCGCGGCCAATGCCTCCATGGTAGATGGTGCATGGCAGATGCCCTAGGTCCAGTCCTTGTATTCGC
>CAUZJA010000061.1:0-13260 GCA_963579925.1 Dehalococcoidia bacterium
TGACTGTGCGTCGTCCGCGCATCTCGCGGATCGATTGCAGGATCAACGCCTGGGACCGTGAATCAAGGTCGCTAGTTGCCTCGTCGAGTAGCAGTATCTCAGGCTCCCTTACGAGAGCCCTCGCAAGGGCGAGCCGTTGTCGCTGCCCACCAGAGAGCATCGCACCTCGCTCGCCGACAACGGTCTCGTAGCCAGCGGGCAAGCTTTTGATGAACTCGTGCACTCCGGCTCGATCCGCCGCGACTTCTACTGCACGTGTCCCCACACCGGGCTTGCTCAATTGCAGGTTGTGCTCGATTGAAGCGTGGAACAAGAACGTCTCTTGGCCAACGAACCCGATCAGCGAGCGCCAAGACTTCACGTCGATGTCCCGTAGGTCCGTACCGTCCACAAGAATCGTCCCACCTGTGGGGTCTGCCAGCCGCAGCAGTAGATCCACGAGTGTCGACTTGCCGGTGCCAGAGACGCCGACGATTCCTACGGTCGCTCCACGGGGGATCGTTAGGTTCATGCCCTCCAGCACGTTCGTCTCACCGTCGTAGCTGAAAGAGACATCCTTGAGGTCAATCCGTTCTCGTAGCTCGGCGACTTTCCCAGCACCCAGGTTCGGCATCGCCTGACGCATCGATTCTTCAGTCAACTGACGCACTTCTTCGTACCCCGGATAGGCAGAGACGAACTTATAGAGCAGATTTTGGAGCAAGACTATCCGTGGCGCCAATCGGAATAGCAGAACAAAGAAGGCGACGGTCGCAGCCGTCTCAACCTCAAGGATCAAGACACCGACACCGAGCAGTGCCGAAGTCACTGCCACCGCCCCGATCTCATACCCCAACCTGAAAGCAGCCACGAAACGCTCCGCGCGGTAACCCGCCTGCCCCGCCCGGATCGCAGCCCCGTGGAACAGGTCGTTCGCATGCGCCTGAAGTCCGAGCGCGTTCACCACCCGGATGGCCGAGAGATATTCAACCGCTGTCGACTCCATCTCGGCATTGGCAATCGTGATCTGATGTCCCCGCTGCCGCAGCGCAGATGTCCGCCGGGTCGCCGTCCCTCCTACGACGATGATCACAGAAGCAAGCAGGGCCAACTCCCAGGAGATAAGCACCGCTACCACGAAGTAACCGGCGACCAGGATCCCCGTCACTGTCGCTTCCATGACATGCACTACCGCAGCACCCGTCCGCGTGGCCTCGACCACGACCGCATTTGACAGCCGTCCCAAGCGCTGTTCGTCAAAGTAAGCAACACGGGTTGCAAAGAAACCCGCGAATAGTTCCGCACGAACCAGCACCTCTACCCGCATCCGTAGGTACAGGATTGCCATGGACTTGGCCAGCACCAGCAAGCTCTGCAGTCCGAACAGCACCAAACCGATCAGCACGAGCGCCGTCGTTGAAAAGGGAAGCCCAATCCAAGTGGTCATTTCGAAGATAGCCCGCGACAGAGCATGGCCAGGCTCAACCTCTTCAGGGGTACTGATACCCTCCACGATGGGTAAAATCAGACCCAAGCTAACGCCCTCGAACAGGGCAATCAGGATGCTCACCGCTATTACTGCGGCACCTAGCCACGGGCTCCGCTTGAACGCGACGTTGACCAGCTGCCACATCGGAGGGCTCATCGGGCCTCGCTCGACGCAAAGAAACGCCTCAGCGCATTCAACGCACCGATGGCGGCCTTGGACTGGGGTTCCACCGTCGCACCCACGATATACGGAATAACGACCATCTTGCCCTCACGGTGCAAAGGCAGAAGTGGGGACTCGTCATGCGTGTTCGTGACTTCGCCGACGATGGCCACACGGTAGGTGTTCAGCGTGGCCAGTACTCCTCACAGCTCAACGGACACCGCCAACTCATGATTAGCGCGATACCACTCCACGGCCGCCTCGATACCCGACTCAAGGCTCGACTCAGGACGCCATCCCAACAGCTCTTCAGCCTTGGAGATGTCGGCCCATGTCCCTGCCACATCTAACGGATTTGGCGGTTGGAACGCGATAGTAGCTTTCTTTCGCAGCTTTTCTTCGATGATTCCTATGAGGTCAAGCAGCGAAACAGGGCGGTCTCCGCCCAGGTTGATGATCTGATAACCGACCTTGCTCAATCCTGCCACCGTCCCGCGAGCGATATCTTCCACGAACGTAAAGTCCCGACGTTGCGTTCCATCGCCGAACACTTTCACAGGGAGCCCCTCATCAATCCAACGGATGAACCGGTAGATACTCATATCTGGCCGCCCCGCAGGGCCGTACACCGTGAAGTACCTAAACACCGTGACATCGATGTCATAAACGTCATGGTACGTGTACGCGAGCACCTCAGCCGCCTTCTTGGAAGCCGCGTACGGTGATAACGGCCTATCCGTCGGCATGTCCTCGGTAAACGGTTGCTGCGCCTGATCTCCATACGCACTGGATGTGGACGACAGCACGAATTTGGGGATACCAAGCTCGTGGCACAGATCAAGAAGGTTGAGGGTGCCGGTCACGTTGGTTTCGTAGTACACCCAAGGGTCATCGATACTTTGGCGCACCCCTGCCCGCGCCGCGAGGTTGACCACCGCATCCGGCTGAGCCCCTGTCACTACCTCGGCTAGCGCTGCCCGGTCGGAGATGTCCGTACGGTGGAAGCTGAACCGAGGGCGATCCTCGAGCTGGGCCAGGCGCCAAACTTTGAGTCGAACGTCATAGGCGTCGTTCATCGAATCGACGCCTATCACATCATCGCCACGGTCGAGCAAAAGGCGGGCCACCCTGGAGGCGATGAATCCGGCCGCGCCGGTTAGCAGAATCTTCATTAGTGTTCCTTACGATCCCATCGGCGCATCAGCGTGTTCACCACCGATGCCAACATCAATTTAGTGTCTACCCAAGGACTCATCGTCCACATGTATTCAAGGTCGTACCGGACCTTCTCCTCTGGCGGGAGATCGTAGCTTCCGTTGACCTGCGCCAGGCCAGTCAGGCCAGGCCGCACTCGGATCCGTTGCGCGAAAAGGGGTTCCCGTGCAACGAACTGCTCGTGCAGCTCCGGGCGCTCCGCACGTGGACCCACGAAACTCATATCGCCCTTGAGGATGTTCAGTACCTGAGGCAGCTCGTCCAGCGCGGATGCCCTCAACCACCGACCGACCTTCGTGATGCGGGGGTCGTTCTCGACCGCCCACACGGCGCCGGTCATCGCCTCCGCGTTGGGCACCATCGTCCGGAATTTCAGTACGCGGAAAATCTTACCGTCCTTACCTATCCGTTCCTGCCCGTAGAACACCGGTCCGTGATCCTCAAGCCAGATAAGCACCGGAATCACGACCCACAACATGAGCCACACCGGGATCAGCAGAGGAAAGAAGTGCGCCCCTCCCAAGATCACCCAATCATAAGCCCGCTTGTAATGTGAGCGGCTCGCCAGATCGGCATCGTCAGGAATCATGGTGTCGTTTGTCACTTCCTCTCCGCCATCTACCCTGCCGGAGTCTGTTCCGGGCATGTCGCAAAATCAACCGAGGTGAGTGTGACCTCGCCCCCGACTTCATCACCAAGACGCTTGAGGAGCTCGAGCATGTGGGTTGTCGGCAGGTAACTCAACGCGCAGTGCGCAGCCGCACGAGCGTCGTCCACGCGACCAAGCCCCTCCAGCGCTGCTGCCTGGATGTGGTAGGCCAGGTTGGCGCCCCTAGATTCAAGGATCTTCGCGTCCTTCGAATCTTGGACAGCCTCCAGCGCCGACTCATACTCCTTCATCCGGACGAAAGCCCACGCCAGCGCCGTGCGCGCCTGCCAGAAGCCTGGCATTAGGTTCACCAGCACCATATTGTCATGAACCACGTTCGCGGGGTCAGCCGGGGTCAGCACGCCAATCTCCCGGCGGTACTCACCCGACCGAGACCAAGCCCGGTGGTCCAATGGGTTACGCTCTCTAACCTCTTCGGCCTGTCCATAGGCTTGCTGCAACAAGTCCAAGCGTTCGTCCAGGGGGCGCGCCGACTGCATGCCCAATTGGAAGTAGATCTCGCCCAGGTTGATCTTGTGGATCGGCGCAGACGGCGCGATGTCCATCGCACGCAGATGCAGCTCGATCGCCTCTTGTGTTTGCCCCGCGCGATTCGCAGCCTCTGCATCGGCGGCTACAACAGCGGACTGTAGCGGAGCAAGGATCGTCTGCCACCACATCACCAGCGCAAGCACGGCCACTACGCCTGCAAGCACCACACGCGGGATCGACGCACCTGCAACAGACCAAGGAGGTGGTTCACGCCGGGCACGGCGAGCCCTACGTCTACCGGCCGGATCACCGTCGACGCTCGCCAAAGTCAGCTGCTCTTGCTCAATCCTCGGCGCGATCGACACCAGCGCAACAACAAACCCCGCAAGGACCCACATCAGGTGCAGGTCAGCAACCTGGGCCTTCCCCGGGATCTGCTCCACGGCACGAGCGACCAGTACAAATGCCATCGCGACGATGAAGTAGCTGAACCACGCTGGGTATACACCTTGGCGCGCCTTTCGTAGTAGGCGGTAGAGCATCGTGCCCGCGGCAGCGAAGAGAAAGATGTACGCAGCAACACCTAGGAGACCGATCTCAATGAGGTTGTGGACGAGAAAGTTATGGCCGTGCGTTGCCAGCTCCCGGGTGTAAACCGTGTCACCAGCGAGCGGGTACGCGTACGTGAACATGTCTGGCCCGTAGCCAACGATGGGCCTGAGCCAACGGAATGGTAGATCAGGGATCTCAAGGTACGTTTCAGTATCCACCCAGGGCACCGAAACGTAGACATCGAGCGCTGTTTTCCAGATCGTCCATCGGTTGTTGAGTCCACCCGCCACATCGGGGACGATGGATCCCACGGTTTGTCCAAAAGTGGGGTTGTCCTGTGGCGCCTCCTGGACCGGAACGGCGTTCATCAACACCACGAACATGAGCGCCACCGCGAATATGGCCGCCGGCCGCCCCACGTGGCGCCAGCCGAACACGAAACCGAACGCCAACGCGAATGCGATGGCACCCACAACGAAACCCACCCAAGGACCCCGGCTGAACGTAAACGTTAACGCGGTCAGCTGAATCGTGATCAAGCCTGAGCCGATCCATACGTGCGGGATCAAGGCCATACGGTCCCTGTAGGGCATGAACGCCGCAAGCGTCAGCGGAATCGTCATGATGAGGTACGACGCCCCAAAGATCGGGTTGCCGAACGTCATCCCCACTCGATCGACCAGCGCAGCATCCGTCACCAGAGGATCGACGCCCCAATGCTGACCGATCCCGTACAGGCCGACCAGGATCGACGTTGCGGTCAGCGTCCAGATCAGTCGTTGCACCTGCGCTCGCGAGCGCAGCCTTGCAGCGACGATTGCGAAATAGATCAGGTACGGGATCAGACTGAACAGGCCGTACGAGTCCCAGCCCGGATCGATCCCCCATAAACCGATACTTCTCACCGGGGAGAAAAGCAGGGAGATCGATGTTGCCAGTAAGACCGTACCGGCAGCGGCAAGGACCAACCGCGCGGCGTGAATCCGAACATTGGTCCAGGAACGGACGGCTAATC
The DNA here is from genome assembly GCA_963579925.1 of Dehalococcoidia bacterium. Classification (GTDB taxonomy): domain Bacteria; phylum Chloroflexota; class Dehalococcoidia; order Lucifugimonadales; family Lucifugimonadaceae; genus UBA1151. The sequence goes on from CAUZJA010000061.1 coordinate 5,554, forward strand.
CGGTGATATCGAGCCGAGTCTGGCCTCTGACGTTGGCGGTGAACGCCCATTCGAGAACCAGCAAAACGACAGCGGCAATCGCCAGCGACCGCAAGGCGAACACTTTGGGCACCTGAATGAACCCCAGCATCGTCGCCTCGTGCACCACCAACAGCGGGACGAGGAAGGCTGCGGCCAGCCAGGCGCCTTCGATGGAACGCGCGAAGAATTGAGGGCGAGAAACTCGCAGGACTACGTCATCTGTCGATGGGGTCTGCACGGGGAACCTACTACGATTCTAATCGACAGCTATGGTACGAGGCGCCATAGGTGCCCACAACCGAATTCGGCAACAGCCCAGTTCCACCAGTGCCCTCGCCTGCGGCACGCCGACCCCGTGATACGCTCCTTCTTAGCTGACCAGAGGTGGACTATGCGGCGATCAGACAGGGAGCGTCACTCCTACGATACTCACGACGCGTTGCAGGGCAGGCCATGGGTTCATCGAGTATTTGCCCACATCTTTCGCGGCCCCAATGCACAATACGGCGAGGATCTGTTTCTGCGTGCGGTCGCTGATCGTGCACAGGGCGCTCATGCCCTTGAGCTCGGATGCGGCAACGGGGGCTTCGCGGAACGTCTTATCGGTGAAACGGACGCCACTGTGCTCGCCACGGATATTTCGACTCGCCAGATCGAGCAGGCGCAGATGCGAACCGTCGAAGGCCGACTAACGTTCAGAGAACTCAACGCCGAAGACCCGGTCGACGGCCATTACGATCTCATCTACGGTCGAGGTGTCCTCCACCACATCAATTTCAGGCGCGCGCTAGAGCGACTCGCGAACGACAATCTCAACGCTGGCGGGGCGATGGTGTTCCGCGAACCGCTAGGCGCCAACATCATGGGTGCGGTGTATCGATTGACCAGCAGGGACGATCACACCGAGGATGAGCGCCCCCTATCGCGAGCCGATATCCGCTGGCTCCAACAAACGTTCAGAGGATTCTGGCTCTATCCGTACGGTCTGGCGTCCTTACCTCTGGGCGCCATCTCATCGCCCTTGTTCAAAGACCCGAACAATCCACTCACACGATTGGGCCATCGGCTAGACGATGGTCTGCTCAGGCACGTCAGCCCGATACGCCCGCTATTCCGCGCGGCCGTGTTGGTCATCGACCCCAGCTAAGCAACTCGCGAAATCGCTCGTGCGCACCTCGAATGAACGCCGCGATATTCTAAAGCTAATGGCATTCCGGCGTGTTACATCCCACCCGTGAGCCAAGCATCACCGCGCTGGGAAATCGCGGGCGCGCAGGAGCGAGACCGCCAGGATCGATTCGCGATGTGGGGTCAGGGTATAGCTGGTTGATTCTTTAGCGCAGTCTGGAGGGGCATAATCCCCTGCTCTATCGCTTTGATCTGGAGTGCTAGATATTTTGAATTAATCCGGCATTGGGCGAAGCTGCCAGCAATAAACCATAGGCCTGGCTGGCCAGTCTGGCAATACATATTGCGCAACTCTAGGGTATCGCCATAACCCCAGATTGGTCCAATCAGAGAGGCGACATCATCGCCAAATAACTTGCTTACAAGATGTTCTTGCGGTTTGTATCCGGTGGCCAGAATAATGATATCAGCATCGATTTTTTGACCGTCCTTCAGTTTCATTCCACTGGAGATAAAGCTGTCAATCTGGTCGAACTGAACAAGGTTGATCTTGCCATCGACAAGCAGATCCGAACAGCCGACATTAAAATAATATCCGCCGCCACGGCTCAAGTATTTGAACTGCCATCCCGTGTCATTTTCGCCAAAATCAAGCCGGAATCCAATACTTTCAAGCCTCTCAAGAAGCGTTCGGTCGGCATCGCGTGCTTGTTTGGTAAAGTGGGAATGCGCCTTCTTAGTCAGCGGCATTGGTATCGATGTGGTGATGAAATCGCATTCATCTGTGCTGCGGTTTTCGTCATAAAGCATATAGGGAATTTGCGCGCTTGGTTCGAGGTTGACGACGAGGCTCGAGCCACGCTGAACCATGGTAACTTTGGCTCCGCTCGAATGAAGGTCTTGAGCAATGTCATGTCCGCTGTTGCCACAGCCGAGAACGATGGCATTTTTCCCCGACCAATCCTCGCCATCATGGTATTGGCTTGAATGCACTGCTGGTCCGTCAAATTTAGCGAGGGTCTCAATATCCGGAAAATTCGGAATGCCGCTAACACCAGTTGCCATAATCACATGGCGCGGCTCCAATTGGCGAAAATTGTCACCGGCCTGACGGATGTCAACTTGCCAGCGACTCGTACCGGAATCATAAATGGCCGAGGTGACCTCGCTTTCGGTCCAGAAATTTAGTTCCATCACCGCGGCATAGGATTCAAACCACAGGGCCAGCATATCCTTCGGAATATAGGTTGGCCAGGTTGGCGGAAATGGCATATAGGGAAGATGATTGACATGAAGCTGATTATGCAGGGTCAGTGCGTGATAGCGATTGCGCCAATTATCCCCAACCCGGCTGTTCTTGTCGACGATTAAAGTGTCGATGCCAAGTTGTGTGAGACGAGCTGCAATGGACAGACCGGCGTGTCCGCCACCAACAATTAGGACGTCGGGATTATGTGAGTTGTAATCGGCAGCGGCGACCCGTTTGTCTAGCCAATTCGGGCCACGAAAATCACGGGCATACGACTCACCAGTTGGTCGGTTCCGATTGATGTTTTCTTCAAAGCCGATCAATTCCTCCATGGCGGTGAAAAAGGTCCAGGAGCGCCATACATCGAGTCGGTTTGCATCGAGCGTTAGGCGTACAATTCCGCGGCAACGCGCCACCTTAGTTTGAAATTGAATAAAGGCTTCTATTGCATCAATCTCCGCTCGCCTGACCATGCGCGGCGGCGTTGCAGCCACGTCGAGCTGCAAATTGGTAATGCCGATATCGGTTGTGAGGGCACGCAGGGTACGGCAAATTGATTCATTGTGCGTCACGGTCTGCAGGCCCCAACTTAACGCCAATGCGTCACGCCAATAACTATCCTTATGGAATAACTCTGCAAGATTGTTGTCGCCTTTGTCGTTTGATTTCTCGACGATGGCTTCGTTAAACCGGGCAAGCCAAGCGTCCACGACGGCGATGCAATCTTGGTCATTCATTTTCATGAGACTCCCGACGAAAACAAGTTGATATTTGGGCCAGTGTCCTTGGCCGACAACATGCCTAGGTACGGCAGCATACGCCCGTAGACCCAAACGTCACAGCGATGGGAATCGCAAGGGACCTCTACCTATATTAGGTAATCACCTCTAGTAACACGTCAGCGAACCTCAGCAGCGCACCAGTGGATATAGGCGAACCCGGCACCAAACTGCCGTACACGCCAGCCGGTAGGGCTTGATCCCCTGCCGTGGCGAGTCGGTACACGATCTGGCCCGCGCTGCACGAATAGCGATGTTAGAGGAATGCATACCCCCTGGCCGGATATACTCGGTGCGGTTGGCGTCCGAAATGTCAGCCATTGCGAGGAGCATGCGGCCACCGTGCGTCTATTTCGGAAAAATCAAGCCGAGCAGCAGCCCGACGACGACCCACCAGCGAACTCACAGAACGCCTCGCATCTCTTTCTCTCGCTACATGTACCGGCCATCGCGTTGGGATTCGGCATGGGCGTCACCATCCCTGTGCTGCCGGTTTTCGCTAAATCATTTGAAGTTAGTGCGGCGGTCGCGTCGCTGGTGTTCTTTTCAAACATGGCGGGCGGGCTGATCGCGAGCCTTCCCATCGGGTACCTGCTCGACAGGTTTGGTCGTCGCAAGATACTGCTGGCGGGGCCGATCATCACCGGCGTTTCGGCCCTTCTCATGGCAACGTCGGGCTCATTCACTGAGTTGCTCTTCTGGCGATTCGTAGGCGGATGGGGTCAGCAAATGTGGACGATCAGCCGGCTGACGGTGGTCACCGACCAAGGATCAACAGGCTCGCGAGGCCGGATGATCACGAGCATGTTCGGCATCCAGCAGGTGGGGACGCTCGCTGGCCCGTTGGTTGGTGGGCTAAGCGCGGCGGCGTTCGGCTTGCAGTCCGCGTTCATCATCCAGGGCGTGGTATCTATCGCGGCGGTTATCCCTAGCTTCTTCGTGTACAAGGAGAGTGCCCCGCGCCCAGGTACAGGATCGAGCAAGTCGGCATCCGGGCCTGCCGACGACTTCTCCTGGCGATCGCTGCTTTCGCGGCCCATCCTGACCTTGTTCACCGCCCAGTTCTTCGGTACGGCGGCACGTGGAGGAGCGATCGGCGGCGGGACGGTTTTCGTGTTCGCCGCCTACGCCTACGACGCGAACCCGGCAACCCTTGGTGTGCTGAGCTCGATCATGGCGGCGGTCGGCATACCGCTCACGCTTGCGGCGGGGTATCTGATGGACCGATTCGGCCGGAAGTCCACGTTAGTGCCTGGCTCGGGGATGCTCGGGCTCGTCCTCATTTTCTTTGCAATCACGTCGTTCTCCTCGCTGCCTTTCACCGGGTTCGTGGTCGGCTTCATCCTGCTGCAAGCGTTCAACAGCTTGCTCAACGGCTCATGGCAGGTGATCGGCGCGGACCTGGCACCGGAGGGCGCGAGGGGACGTTTCTTCGCAGCCGGGCGATTGGTCAGCCAGGGTGGATTCTCGGCCAATCCGCTCATCTTCCTGCTGATGACCGGCCTCTCCGGCTTCACGCTCGCGTTCGCGGTCCTGGGCGCATCCAGCATCGTGTCGTCGCTAATGGTGGGTGGGCTGATCAAGGAGACGCATCCGCGGGACTAGCTTGCGTCGCTTACACGCTTCGATTCGCGCAGTTGACCGCTCGGGACACGGCAACAACAGCCTCCCGAACATCGTATAAAGCACCAGCGTCGCCCAGATGCGCACCTCAATCATGGCAAAGCATCAGTCCCGAGTTGTGGCCGACACCATAGTCGAGTGCCCTAGTCAATGGGCGAAGGTGGAGAGGTAAACCGGCAGCGACGGAATCGTTGAGAGCGGCTATAGGGGCTAGGAATTGCCTGGACTTGCACTTAGGGCCGTGTCGTCGAAGTAATACCCACCGTTACCTCTTTGAATCTTGTACCAATTATGGCGAATGAATTGAATTCCCGGGCTGTTGCTGTCGAATTCAAGTTCCCTTGCACAGGCGTGAAAAAACCTACCGCCCATAATTGCCTCTTCGGTTACCATTCCTCGTTCAATCATCAAGCGCAGCGCTGCTGCGCCAGATCTATCGTTAGAAACCTCATCGATGTTTGTTCCCTCGTCTTCAGAAATACGTAAAGCATCGTGGAGAATCTGGCTAACCCCATCTTTTGAATCCTGTGCCCCTGCCACCAACATAGTCGAAAAATAATGTGCGCCACCCTCAACCATCCATCCTGTATTGGATTCTGGCTGCTCCATGCGTGAACGACACAAGCCTTCGTCTTCTAGATCGTGCTGGAATGCGTGATACATCTCGTGAATGAAAAACATCTGAGTTTCTTCTGGAGGCTCTTGGTTTCTCAGGGAGTCCGTAAGGGCTATGGCTACCACCCGAGTTTTAGGGCAGAGAGCCTGTTGCGTAGAGGAATCGGCTCCTCTTTGAAGCCACAGCTTGTACCTGGCCATTTCCTCCGTGACTCTTCCCCGATTGTTGCCCATGCAAGGATCTTGTTGGAGCCAGTGTTTGATCCCACTGAGCAATAACTCCTGTTCATCTAACGACATGAGCACCTCATGCTCATGGAAGGGGGTATCCGGTATCCGAGTCTCTGGTCTCTTCGGTTCACCGACATCATAAACAAACACTAGAATCGAAGATTCACGTGATTCGATTTGTTCGCTGGCCGAGTTCGCCCAGCGAACAAATTCTTCCGTCGGGTGGCTAGAAAAGTTAATGATTTGTATTTCCGGGTCTGTCTCCAACACGATGGACGGGATCGCAGAATTCATCATCCCCTGGATTTCAGGTTCCGGGGCTGTCTCTGCACTACATGCTGATATCAGGACAGCGAGCAGCGTTTGCAGTGCCAGTAAGACGATGGGATTTTGATAAATTCGCATCAGCGGCGGCATCGGTCACTCCATTAATTGATAAGCCACTCCACTAACAAATCGGAGCATACGCCGGTGACCCCCAGAGTGGCGGCAGCCCTTGCGACGGCGGGCGTCACCGTAGGGCGTGGATATAGAGGGAATGGACGGGTGTTACGCCTGGACTGACCGCCTGACCAACTACACATCCAAGCATATGCCCGCAGACCCCCAACGGCGCAGCGATGGGAAATCGCGAGCGGGGGCTACTGATAAATAGATGGGGTAACCGACACCACTCGGCGGGGCGGGTTTACGCCTGAAATGAAGGGCTGCGAGACAAAATACCCTAACACAAGCCCAGCCGAGGGCTACGTGCTACACGGGTGTGAAAGGCATGTAGCAGAGGTGGCTCCGGAAAACTGAACAGTGGTGATAAGTGGATTCCCTGCTCCAATCGGGCATGATGTTGCCCGTGAACAAGGAGCAGGAATATGACTAGGAGACCAAGGCGGAACCACTCGCCTGCCTTCAAGGCGAAAGTGGCGATGGAAGCCATCAAGGGAGAGGCCACGCTGGCTGAGTTGGCCCAGCGCTTTGACGTTCACCCGAACCAGATCAACCAGTGGCGGGGTCAGCTCGTGGAGAGGGCGGAGGAGGTGTTCGCACGGCCTGCGCAGGACGACGCGCCACCGGTCGACCTCAAGGTGCTCCATGCCAAGATCGGTGAGCTGGCACTGGAGAACGATTTTCTAGAATCGGCGCTCACCAAGGCCGGCCTGCTGAACGGAAAGCGATGATAGACCGCGCGCATGCATTGCCTCTCTGCAAGCAGGCGAAAGCCCTCAGGCTCAGCCGCGGTTCTGTCTACTACCGTCCCCGTCCGGTCAGCGAAGCCCAACTTGGTCTGATGCGCCGGATCGACGAATTGCATCTTGAGCGTCCGTTTGCGGGCAGCAGGATGATGCGGGACATGCTGCGGATGGAAGGTGCTCTTTGCGGCCGGAGACATGTCGCCACGCTGATGCGGCGTATGGGCATCGAAGCGCTATACCGGAAGCCCAACACCAGCAGGCGGCATCCCGGCCACACGGTCCATCCGTACCTGCTGCGGGGGCTGAGTGTTGTCCGTCCGAACCAGATCCTGGGCGATGGACATCACCTACATCCCGATGGCGAGGGGCTTCGTCTTCCTTACAGCGGTGATGGACTGGTTCAGCCGAAGGGTGTTGGCATGGCGGGTGTCGATAACCATGAACACGGAGTTCTGCGTAGAGGCGGTGGAAGAAGCTCTGGCACGCTATGGCCCTCCGGAGATTTTCAATACGGATCAGGGTAGTCAGTTCACGAGCGAGGCCTTCACCGGACTGCTCAAGGACAGCGGGATCAGCATCAGCATGGACGGCAAGGACAGCTGGAGGGACAACGTGTTTGTCGAACGATTGTGGAAGAGCGTGAAATACGAGGAGGTATACCTGAAGGCATACGAGACGGTGGCAGAAGCCCGAAAGTCGATCGGAGCGTACCTGGAGTTTTACAACGGGAGTCGCCCCCATTCGAGTCTTGACCACCAAACGCCAGACCAGTTCTACTGGGCCGCGCTGACCCGGCCGAGGGCAGCCTAAGCAGGCAGGGTCTCCACTTATCCGGACACCCTAGACTGTTCAAACAACCGGGGCCACCTCA
>CAUZJA010000062.1:0-13222 GCA_963579925.1 Dehalococcoidia bacterium
ATCTTCATTTTGGGTCCCTTATTAATGTTCTGGTGTTGCTATTCAGGATATGGATGGCAGATGCGGGGTCGCTGAGATCAGGAAATACTACAGGCTGAAGGGAGGATATGGGTCTATACTCGCCTCAGTACAAAATTTGCACAAAAGTGAAAGGTATCTGAGAGATGCGAGGCCTTGTTTTCACCGGTGACCGGATCGCAGAGGTTAGCGATTTTGACCAGCTTGATCCCGGCCCGGGTGAGGTTCGCGTAAAGGTGCGCTCATCAGGTATGTGCGGCAGTGATCTGAACTCCTATCGCAGACCAGCCGCCGAGCTTGGCGATACCTCGAAACGTCCCGGACACGAGCCGTGCGGTGAGATCGAAGCGGTTGGTGTTGGTGTAACGGAAGTGCAGATGGGCGATCGCGTTATCGTGCACCACTATCTTGGTTGTGGGCACTGCCGATATTGTCGACAGGGCTACAACCAGCTGTGCTTGAACCCCGGCCCCGACAATCTCTACTACGGTGGCTCAGAGCACGGCGGGCATGGCGAATCTTTAATCTGCGCGGCTCGAGTCTGCGTAAAGCTGCCTGATGAGCTTTCGTTTGATGAGGGTGCGATGGTCGCCTGCGGCACTTCTACTGCCTACCTTGGCTTGCTCAAGATGGACATTTCAGGTCGCGATACGGTCGCTATATTCGGTCAGGGCCCCGTCGGATTGGCGGGGACGATGCTGGCGAAAGCGATGGGCTCTCGCGTAATCGCCGTTGATCTCTCTGACGCCCGTTTGCAACTTGGCAAGAACGCGGGTGCCGATGAGCTGGTGAACCCGAGTAATGGCGATGTAACGGAGCAGATCAAAGCGCTCACCCACGGCGAGGGCGCTGACGCTTCGCTTGAGGCGGCCGGAGCGCAGGCGACGCGGAAAGCGTCATGCACATCGGTGAAAGTATTTGGACGAACCGCATGGGTTGGTGAGCAGGGTGAAGTTGTTTTGGAGCCGACGCCTGACATCATTCATCGCCATCTGACCATCCACGGCTCATGGACTGTGAGCATGTTCGGTCTGGAAGAGACGGCGCAGTTTGTGGTCGACCGCAAAGTGCCACTCCAGAGCATGGTCACAGAACGGGTCAACATCGAGAACGCAGTAGACGCCTACCAGCGGTTCGACAAGCAAGACACGGGCAAGATGGTGATCTCCTGGGACTAGGACAGGTCGTCCTCTGGCGACCACTTATGCGAATAGCGCTGCCGGTCATCATCATTGTGGCGATGGTCGCTGTGATGCTGGCTCCCGGGGCTGGAAGTGATGCGCTGGGCGCGGGGGGAGCGCTCACATTCGAGCCGGATGTGATCGTCCTCGCGAATGTTGGTGATACGGCGGAGGTCACTGTTGTGCATTCAGGGTTGGGTGAGCCGGCTGACAGTTTGCAACTCAAACTAGAACATGATGAGTCGATTTCTATATCTGGACTTTCATGCATTGAACAATTTTCAGGAGCACTCGCGATAAATTCATCTGAAACCACATCGATTATTGACGATGGTGTTCTTCTGGGCTGCGCGCTACTCTCTGGCCCTGCGGCCGACATATCCGGGCCACTACTCAGTTTTACGGTAGAACGACATTCCGCAGGCGATTCGATATTTCCGTTGGTAACAGATGGATTATTTCCAACCGTGTTCGGACTCGAAGGCAACCAAATTTTGGCAGGGGTGCTCGGGACCCTCACAATTCTTTCTTCGTCTCCCGCCCCAACACCCGTACCCGCCGATACTCCCACACCAATCCCAGCGGCCACCGCAGTTCCCACGGCAACCCCGACGCCTACACCAACTCCCGCCCCAACACCCGTACCCGCCGATACTCCCACACCAACCCCAGCGGCCACCGCAGTTCCCACGGCAACCCCGACGCCTACACCAACTCCCGCCACCCCACGCACGCCCTCGCCGGCAGCGACGCCAACACCTGTGCCGTCTCCCACGCCGACGCCCGCATCGGCACCTATCGTCACCATCACATCGGTGCCTGACCCATCCCCATCCCCCCTCCCTGCGGCCACGGTCGTCCCAACTGCCACACCAGCACCATCGACCACTGGCGCGACACCGATTGCGACACCCGCGCCACTAGCCACAGTGACATCGAATCCCATCGTGCCAACGGCAACCGTGGCAGCATCGCTGCCCGTAGTAACCACGGCTGTCCTCGGTCCCATAGCCACCGCCATCCTGGCGGCTACAAGTGGCCTCAACCCTTCGTCACCAGAGCCAACTACAGCGGCACTGGCTCCCGATATGATTTCACAGCAGCCTGAAGCAACGGCTGAGGGTCTACAGCCGGAAACAACCGAGGACCCAGCGCCCACCACTGAGATCGTTCTCGCAGAAGACACCTCTGGCGGCGGCACATGTAACGGGACAGACGGCGGCCTCAACATGGGCATCCTGGGAATCCTCGGCTTGCCCGCGCTAATCGGCGCACGCAAACTGAAACGCAACGGATAGTCGTCGCCGGGATCAGACCAATTACATAATGCCATGAACTCAATTCCAGTCGGCAGACGGACGACAATCACGGTGGCAATTGCCGCGATTACCGCAATCCTCCTCGTGCTGATCTGGAGCGCTCCAACCACGGCCGCAGGGCCGTTTGTGGTGAATGTGACCGACGATACGAGCGACGGCGTCTGTGATGTCACACACTGCAGCCTTCGCGACGCGATTGAAGCGGTCAACGCTGCTGGTGAGCTCTCCCGGATTGAATTCGACGTTCCGGTTTCCGACCCCGGCTACTCGACATCCACTGCGACCTTTCTTTTGCGTCCAACGTCCCCACTACCTGCCATAGACGCTGCTGTCGTGATCGATGGCTACACGCAGCCCGGCTCACTCATGAATGGCACAGCGTTGTCAGCGGGGCTCACGACGCAACTCAAGGTCGAGTTGAACGGTGCAGGCGTAAGTACGGGAACTCCGGGACTGATAATCACCTCCGGATCAAGCAACGTTAGTGGGTTGATCATTACCGGGTTTCCGGGAGAAGCCGTTCGCATTGATGGCGGAGATAGGAACCTAATATCCGGAAACTTCATTGGCGTCGGTCCCGATGGTCAGGTCGCAAATCCGAACCTGTTTGGCGTTCGGATTATCGAATCATCTGGCAACACGATAGGTGGAATCACTACGTCTGCGGCCAATCTGATTTCGGGCAATTTGGACACCGGAATAGTTATTTCTGGTGGGTTGAGTAGTGGGAATCGGGTACTTGGCAATCTCATAGGGTCAGATCGCACTGGGGCTTCCGATCTTGGAAACGAGATCAGTGGACTCGGGATATTCGATGCCCCGAACAATCAGATTGGCGAACCAGGTGCAGGGAACGTGATTTCAGGCAACCATCGCGCTGGCATCCAGATGTTGGGCGCTGGCTCTGACGGGAACATAGTTCAGTCGAACCTGATCGGAGTGGCATCCGGCGGAATGAACGCACTCGGCAACCTCTGGGCTGGTGTGATGATTGTTGGCGCTCCGAACAACACTATCGGTGGTTCAGGGACCGGCCTGAGTAATGTCATTTCATCAAATCAGGCGGAGGGCATTTCGATATTTGATCCTGCTTCTACCGGTAACAGGATAGAAGGCAACCTGATTGGGCTGGCCAGCGACGGCTCAACTGCGCTCGGCAACTTCCTGCAGGGCGTGGCGATCTGGGGTGATGCAACTCAGAACTTCGTGGGAGGCCTATCGGCAGATCAGGGCAACACCATTGCTGAAAATGGAGCCGGCGGAATCCGTATCGAGTCAGGGGACAGGAATTCGATTCTGTCGAACCTCATCTACGAGAACTTCAACATAGGAATCGACCTCAACTTTGATGGCGTGACGCTCAACGACGCGATTGATTCTGATGGTGGAGCCAACCAAACGCAGAACTTCCCGATCCTCAATAGCGCGTCGCAATGGGGTTCAGGGACGGCGGTACGAGGGACGCTGAATGCCGCTGAGTCTACTGCGTTCACCGTCCAGTTTTTCTCAACACCCACGTGCGACATCGCTCTTCACGGTGAGGGGGATGCGCTCCTTGAGACGATTGCAGTCACAACGAACTCACAGGGTGCGGCAACGCTGGATCGCACTATCCCGGTGAGTTTGAGCGTTGGGACGTCGATCTCCGCAATCGCAACAGACGATCAGGGCAACAGCTCAGAGTTTGGCCGCTGCGTGCAGGTGATAGCTGAACCAACCACCAGCGTGGGCGGGATTATCAGTAGCAACCTGGCCGTCGGCGAGCCAATCATAGCGGCCTCGGCCGTGCTAACGGTAGAACTTGAAGGTGGCGGAACCGTGCAGGCGTCAGGTGGTGCAAACGGACGCTACTGGGTCACCGGCCTCCCGGTAGGAAAGCACGGTTTCGTGATTGATGCGGACAACCACCTGCCCGCGCGAATTACGGGCGTGGCTATAACCGGAGGGCTGCTGCGGCTCCCTAATGTGGAGCTAATAGTCGGTGACCTGGACGACACAGGAGGCATCGATATCAATGACATGCTGATCGTTGCCAGCTACTTTGGGGCGATCACCTCAACCACAACCGACTCGAGCGGTAGACTGATCGATATTGATGGCGATGGCGTTGTGAGTATTCGCGACATTTCAAAACTGGCAACGCAGTTTGGTGTCAGCGGAGATCAGCCGTGGAGCGGCGACACAATCTCACCCGACCCCAGATACGGCATCGTGCTGCATACGCTGGATCCCACTGAGCAGGATGAATTGCTTGCGCGTATTGGGAGTAGCTGGATATTGGATGCGGGCTACGATCCGATTCTGCCTGCCCTGGGCGACAAAATCATGTGGGTTGGCAGTCTGGATGGGCTGAACGGCGCCGAGCCAGGTCCATCGCCGACCGAACTCGCTGAGGCGGCGAACTTGCATCGAGGCGCCACGTGGATGCTGGCGAACGAGCCAAACAGGCGCGATTCGACCTACAACGTCACCAATGTCATTGATGAACTTCACGATTCATGGGAAGCCATCAAAGCGGCTGATCCCACCGCGCTGATAGTGAGCCCGCCAGTCTTGAATTTTCTCTTCACATGTCTCGGACAGGGATGCGGGACTTACCCCACGGGTACGGCGTGGTGGAACGAGTTTGTTTCCGAGTATCTGAACAGATACGGCGAAGAGCCGCCTATCGACATCTGGGCGATCAACGCATATCCGCTTCTGCTGAACGATATCCCTACTGTAAATCCGGTCGTCACAACCAACCAGGTTCTGGGATTCCGGGGCTGGTTGGACAGTCGCCCTGCATCGAACGGAAAGCCAATTTGGGTCACAGAGTTCGGGGCGCAATGGGGCTACGCCGAGCGCGACCTCTTTGCCGCGGGTTGTGGGGGCTACCCAAAGCCCAAGGGAGCGTTCCAGACGGATGCGGTGAACCAGTATCTCGCGGATGTCTATGACTGGTTCGAGACCAACGCAACCCAGTACAACATTCAGCGCTGGTTCCAGTACATCGCCTACCAGGACACCTCCACCTGTAACGCAGACGCCTACGCTGGCCCAACCCTCTTCGAAGGCCCGGCCACAGACGCAGCCCTCACACCGGCTGGTGAACTTTTCCGAGACCGCATCGTGGGCATGAAGTAGCAGTGTGACCACCGAGACGTGGGGGCACATGGCGTGTGCCTCCCTTAGTCACCTACTCATCCAGCAAATACCGCTTGTACCCGCGCCCCGTATGCACAAACTCCAGACCCTCGTAGAACGGATACGCGTCACTGGTCGCAACGTCAGATATCAGGTGCAGCTTGTATGCCCCGGCTTTCCGCGCCACATCCAGCGCGTGCTGAACCAGCTTTGAGCCCACGCCGTGCCCGCGATGATTTGAGTCCACAACCACGTTCTCCAACTCCGCCATCGCTGCACCTCGATGACGCAGAGTTGGCTGGATAATGAGCGTTACCGTGCCAACAACTTGCCCGCCAAGCACGGCCACCAGAAGATGCTGACCACTTCGCATCATCCTGTCCCAGGCTGAGTCCACCCACGGCTCGTTGGCACTCGAGTCTCGATCTGACCCCGACTCAAGCGCGTCGCCGTAGAGATTCAGAATCGTCGATACATCGCCACGTTCCACTGGCCTGATTTCCACCGAATCACTCGTACTCATCGCACACACAGTCCCATCGCGGCCCAAGGCCAGCTTGTTTGTGAATCTGGGTGGATGGTACATGCAGCGATCACCCCACAGTGGACAGAAACCAGCTAAGATGCCGCCGCACCTGATCACAGCACAGAATCACATCACAGGAGACCTTGCGAATGGCTCACGCAAACAAGATAGCCGACACCATCCAGATGTTCATGGCTCCAGGTCCCAAGCCAAATGGACTGCAAGCTGCCGACGACGGACTATGGATAATCGACCAGGGTGATGAGCACATCTACAAGGTCGACTGGAAGACCGGCGAAACGCTGGTTGATGCCCCAACAGAATCAGTGACACCCAGCGGCATCACAATTGGCGATGAGCTCGTCTGGATCGCCTCAACCGGCAGCAACGAGATAATCGCAGTCGATCCGATCACCGGTAAAACCGCGCAGAAGTACGAATCACCCGGAGCGGGCGTCAGCGCGACGCATGAGCATCGCGGGCCTGGTGAACCGAGACCTGAAACCGGCGACCACGGGCTGGAGTGGAAAGACGGCCATATCTATATCGCATCTCCGCCATCGCAGTACGTCCACGTGATGGACGTCTCAACCTGGAAGGAAGTCCACCGCTTCAAGGCTCCGGGCTACCGAGTACACGGCATTGCGTGGGCCAAAGAAGAGGGCACCATGTGGACGGCCGACACTTCCGCTGGCATCGTTAGCCGGTTACGGGTGGAAGACAGCCGTTGCTACGACGTGTTCAGAGTCCTGCACCCCCTCCAGGTCCACGGTATGACCATCAAGGACAACATCCTCTGGTACGCCGACGACCGCGGCCCAATTGGCCGCTTTGACGTGGACATGACGCCGGACTTCTAGGCGGTCAATTAACGCTCACTTCCCCGATTATGAGCGCATCGTGTTTCGTGCTAAGAAGGACGGGATTCAAACCTGCCCTACCATTTTGGGCGCGTGGTAAAGATACCGCGCTCACCTAACTTGGCTTATCATGCCCGGACTATGCCTTCTGAGCGTGTACAGCGGCGAATTGACAGACTCCTCGGCGAAGCTGAGGAAGCGGCGGACCAGAGTGACGGGCCCGGGGTACGCGAACGCGCCAATCGCGTCCTCGTAGCCGATCCAGACAACGAAGATGCACGCGTGTTTTTGGAAATGGCGGATGCTGGCGGTGATGCACCGCCTCTGCTCACATCGATGGGGGACGCGGGTCGCCATCCAGAGGCTTTCGAAGGATCGGCTGCTACCCCCTCGCCCCTTGGGGGAGAGGGCCAGGGTGAGGGGTTGCCTTCATCCTTCGCCAAGGGCCGCTATGAAGTGAAGAGCCTGGTGGGTGAAGGCGGCAAGAAGAAGGTCTATCTGGCGCATGACACCACACTGGACCGCGACGTCGCGTTTGGGCTGATCAAGGCTGAGGGGCTCGACTCCGATTCGCGTCAGCGCATCATCCGCGAGGCGCAGGCGATGGCGCGCCTTGGCGACAACCCCAAGATCATGCCGATATTCGACCTGGGAGAAGAGGACGGTCAGCCGTTCATGGTTGGCCCGCTCATTGGCGGTGGCGATGTTGAGGCGCTGATAAACGACGCCGAAGACGGAAAGCTGCCGCTGGAAGACGCGCTGCGCATCACCACGGAAATCCTGCGCGGATTCGAGTTCGCTCACTCCAAAGGCATCATTCATCGCGACCTGAAGCCCGGCAACGTCTGGCTCACAGATGACGGCACCGTTCGCATCGGTGACTTTGGCCTCGCCACTTCTCTCGATCGATCGCGTCTCACACAAGAGACAACGGCATACGCCCAGAGGTCGGTTGGACGTGTTTCGATTACTCAGAGTTGCTGTTGGAGCGCGCCGAATCAGGCGATGCTGATCGCGTCACTGAACTCCAAAACGAAGCCATCGCCATCGCCACCGAACTCGGCATGAAGCCGCTATTGGAGCGTGTGCTGGCACAGCGCGGGATGTTGAAGGCGTAAACCAACCGCCGGAAGAGGAATCATGGAATCGAGTGACCTGTTACCGACGTTTACGGGCATATCAAAAGAATCGTCCATCAGGCGGTTGAAGATCTCGATAGCACTCAGCTGGCGTGGCGCCCCGAAGACGGAGCGAACTCCATCGCATGGCTAGTGTGGCATTTGACGCGGATTCAGGATGGCCATCTTGTGACGACCACCGGCCTCGAAGAGGCGTGGCTGTCCGATGGCTGGGCAGCGCGGTTCGGTAAGGATGCGGATAAGGCGATCAACGGGCAGGGTGATGGGCCGGATGATGTGGCGGCGCTTCAGGCAGACGCTGACACGCTGCTTGGCTACCACCACTTCGTGCATCGCCGAACGGCGAACTACCTCGCCAACATGCATTCCGATGACCTTGAGCGGATCATCGACACGTCGTACGACCCGCCGGTGAAGGCGGGCATCAGGCTGGTGAGTATCATCCAGGATAACATGCAGCACGCCGGACAGGCGCGCTACATGCGCGGGATCATCGACCGCACGTTCAGCTAATCACCGTCTCCAGCGTTGAATGCCGTTGGGCGTAGAGGTCCTGGTTCACTGTGAGCGATAGGCCCGGCGTGTCAGGCACTTTGATTCGGCCATTCGAGAACTTGTAGCCGCTGTAGTCGTAGACGTCGAAGTCCAGCGTTGAGTCTTCGGCAACCGTGAAGCGCTCCGTCACCGCGCCGAAGTGCACGACACCAGAGAGGCCGATGCGTGCGGCGTTGTAGTTGTGCGGGCAGATCTTGGTGGCGTATCCGGCCTCTTCAATGTCCATCACCAGTTGCCGGTACGGCCAGAAGCCCATGTGCAGCATGTCCGGCTGGATGCCATCCAGCAGGCCTTCTTCCATCATTTGCCAGTAGATCGTCTGGCGACCCTGGTGGGTCTCGCCATCCACGATCATCGTTTCTGGAGAGTACTTGTCGCGCCAGTCTTTGAACTTCCGGTAGCCCGCGAGCTCTTCCGTGATCATCTCCTCCATCCAAAAGGTCTTTGCGGGGCCGACCTCTCGGACAAAACTCTCCAGAAGATCGAGCCGTCCGTCATAGCCGTTGTTGGCGTCGACTAGGATCTTGATATCCGGGCCAACGGCGTCTCGGGTGGCTAGCACCACATCGATATCGCGCCTGAGGCCCGCCTCTGGCTCAAACCACTTGCCCGGTCGGCCGAGTTTCAACTTGAGCGCGGTCCAGCCTTTCTCGACTGCCTGTTTCGCCTCGGTTGCGACTGCGCCTGCGCCGTCTGTGGGGTGGACCATGTCTTGGAAGTAGAGGCTGGAGTCGTACGGCTCAACTTCGTCGCGAACCTTGTCGCCAAGCAACTTGTACGCCGGGATGCCAAGTGCCTGCCCCATGAGGTCAAACAGCGCGTAGCTGACGAATCCGTTGTCCAGCATGTACTGCTGCCAGCGCGGTTGGATGCCGGTGACTCGCTCGCCGCTCATGATGTGGATTTCGAAAATATCTCGCCCAATGAGCTGCTGGAGTGTCGTTTTCAAGGCCAACATGGATGACTTGTTCATGAACGGGCGGGCGTTGGTGATACCAATGAGCCCGGAGTCCGTCTTGATCTGCGTCAGCCACTCGCGCTGGTTGTAGCCGTACAGATCGCCCTTGGAGTTGCGGCCAACCTGGCGGCCAAACGACGATTCGATGGGGGCGACACGAATTTCTGTGATGATCTGCTTATCGGGCACTTACAACCGCCTCGTGCTTTGCGTGGTCTCGCGCCCACGCCTCTTCATTGATACCCAGACCAATGCCAGTGAAGTCGCCTACTATGTGTTTTCCGTCCTTGAACGTGAAGCCGTCGCTTGTGTACGTATGGTCGTGCTGGCGCTCGTCTTCAAACGATATGAACGTCTTTGAAACCGATCCGAAGAGTGGCCCCAACACCGAGCCATACCGGCCGTTTCCGAAGTTGTGTGGGACCGATCGAACGTCGGTTCCTGCCAGTTCCCGTTCTATCTGCATCCAGCCCAGCAGGCCGTGGGTCACGATGTCTGGCTGGTAGCCGTCGATCAACTCCTGGTCGATCAGGTCCTGGAACTCGGGCGAAATGGGATTCCGATCGACTTCGCCGCAGACGATGAGCGCGTTGGGCGCGTACTTTGCCCGGAATTCCTGGATCTGCTTGTAATCGTCGACATCTGCGTTGACCATCTCTTCGAACCAGAAGACGTTGGCGTCAGAAGTCTGCCGGAAGAACTCTTCCAGCAGATCCAGTCTGCCATCGTACCCAAAGTTGGCGTCCGTCATGAGGTCGAAGTCTGGGCCGACCGCTCCGCGAATAGCGTTCACTACGTCAGCATCCCGCTGCATTCCATCTTCGGGCAGCATCCACCGACCGCCTCGGCCGGTCTTGATCTTCATCTGTCGGTAGCCAGCCGCTTTGGCCTCGGCAGCTTCCTCTGCGCACTTTGCAGCGCCCTTTTCAGGGTCAAGGAAGTCCTGGAAATACATGGTGGTGTCGTATGCAGGAATCTCGCTGCGTACGCGCCCGCCAAGTAACTCGATTGCCGAGACATTGGTTTCATGGCCAACAAGGTCAAATGCAGCGTTGGATAACCACGGGTGATCGCGATAGAGGCTTGCTGTGCCGCTTCCGGGGCCTGATACCACTCCACCGTTGACCGACAGCAAATCGTCCACGCTCACTCCGACAACTCGGTCCTGCAGCATCTCAAGCAGCGAGCCAAATGAGTTGCCGGGGGCGTTCATGAACCGATTGGCCAGAGTTAGCCCCTCGTGGCCTGAGTCGCTCTTGAGCCGGACGAGCCACTCTGACCTGCAGAGGCCAATGTTGTCAGCGTAGGCGTTCTTGCCGACCTCTTTCCGGAACCAGACCGGGATGTGGGTGACAGACGCGCTGGTGATCGTTGATGCCAAGTCGAACTCCGATGATCCATGTGTGGGCACAGATCATAGCGCGAAATGGAACTGAAAAGTTTGACGGTCTACGCTTGAAGGTCATCGACCAGCACTTCTGCGGTGTTGTCCAGGTCGTTGATCTCAACCTGATCTGGAGTTTCAATGGTCACCACCAGCCGGTCGCCAGCCACCGGGAGGTACTTCGTTCACCCGTGGTGTTGGCTCCGGACTCCAATGACGATATCACCACAACGGCCAGTGCTGTGGACCCGCCAGCGGCGTGAAAAATTGTCACGTGGGCGTTCAGATCCAACGCCCGGCCCGGGCCGTTATTGGCAATTAACCATCGGAAGGAGGTTTCTTCGACGAAGTCGACGGGCACTCCTACGGTCAGAGACTCAATGTTGATATCGTGAGTCATCACATCGAGTACTGATACCTCGACGCTGTTGTTCTCTTCGTCTGCTTCTAACACTTTTGAAGTTGAATCCACCCTGAAACTGAGCGATTGACCGTCCGCAGAGTCGACATCCAGAGAGACTGTGACGCTGCCTCCCCGGGTCACTGGCGCGACACGAGTAGTCGAGAGTTCTTCCCCTGTCACGACATCAAACATGCCGATGTCCGCGTAGCGCGACACATCACCGGAGCCAGAGTTCTCTATATCGATGCGATAGGTGAAGGCCTCACCGGCATCGATATTCATCCGATTTGACGTGATGCTGACGATCCGGAGTTCAGGGAGCATGCGCTCATGAGTGGCGAATTCTAGGATGTTGTCGGACTCCGATATCTCCAGAGCGCCGGAGTTATCGATGACGAACCTGAGACTCTCTTCAGCCGCCGCTATTCGTTTGAACGACCCTTTGAGGGTCTCGCCAATCTCCAGTCCATTGCTGGAAGCCTGAAACACCACGGTGGACGTAGTCGTGAGATCCATTGAGGCGAACACCGTGAGATCAAAGCTCTGTGAGTTGCCGGGGCCGCGATTTAGGATGGAGTAGGTCCACTCAACGTTGTCGCCTGGTTCCGGAAACTCAGGGTTGGACGTGACGCCGTCTACTATGAGATTTGGGCGAAGCGCATCGAGCCCGGGTACGTCTGCCAGCGTATTGTTTGTCTCATTGAACTCATCAATCAGGCCAGCGAAGTCGACCCTCGCTGTGATTGATGTCTCCTCAGCAACCAGCGAGCCGAATCTGAGCTGCGCACTCTCTCCAGTTGCCAGCGTCCCGATCATAAATGTCGTTGTTGCCGTACCCTCAACATCGCCAATCAACTCCACCTTGGCCTCGCCGTAGAAGTTGCCTGCGCCCGCGTTCGTTACCGTGAGTACCCACTCGGCCCACTGATTCGGGTAGACGGCCTCGCTTGCTGGAATGAGGCTTTCGATGATCAGCTCTGGAAGCATGATGTCACTGACAACGACCGAACCATGATTGTTGTCGTCTCGAAGGTCTGGTGAACCGCTAGGCAGGATCATGAATTCGATGATCTCATTCTTAACCGCCGGTCGACTGAACGTGATGTCGAGGGCTGCGCTGGCCGGGATGTCAGGAAACTCTAGCTCTCCGACCTTTGTCAGAGTGGTTGTGCTGATCTGACGGATGAACACGGCAAGCGTTCGGTCGGTAGCCTCTGCGGTTCCCCCGTTAAATATAGAGGCCGTCCAGTTCACGTTGGCACCCGGGCTAGCGGGATTGCTGCCCGGGACTATTTTTGACAGGATCAGGTCAGCGAATCCTTCTGATAGCAGTTCAGAGGGTAGGGTGGTGAGCAGGCCAACGGAAGCAGTGGACGACAGCTCCAGCGGCACATCGAGCATTACGAACGCCGTGGATGTGGCTTCTGCAGTCGGCTCGACGATCAGGTCAGTGGACGCGGATTCGATAGGTTCAAGGCTTGTTTCCACTGCATCAGATGGCTCCGGCTCAACCGTCGGCCGCACCGAAGAATTGAACACGCGGGTACGAGCCGACACTGAGGCCGATACAGGAGGGGGCAGGGGATTGCATTCGATACGGCTGGCAAGCCGGTTGGCCCAATCAACAGCGTCTTCTTCGTCCCCACGTGTCGAGAGGCGACCAAACACCGAGCCCTGAGTGAAGATGATCTCGAAACTGGACTCACGCTCGATCAATAGCGCACCTGACCTGCCCCTAAGACCGTTACCACCG
>CAUZJA010000063.1:0-12973 GCA_963579925.1 Dehalococcoidia bacterium
AAACGTAGCCTCGCCACCCTCGGCCCTTATCGACGCCTCGACTGCCTTACCCTCGTCATCGCGGCGAGCCATGATGATGACCTTTGCGCCTTCCTGGGCGAACAGATGGGCCGTGCCCTCCCCTATTCCGCTGTTGCCTCCGGTAATAACCGCTACTTTGCCGTCGAGTCGATTTGCCACGTTGGGAGCCCCTTCAGGTGGGTAGATTTGCGTCGTATGAACCAGCGGCCACATTATAGGCACGTGTAGCCGCGTTGCACCGACGTCTCAAGTCTGATTAAGTACTGCTCGTTTTGGGGAACATCAGTGGGCGCTTCGCGAGGGTGCCTGTCTAGCT
This sequence comes from Dehalococcoidia bacterium, assembly GCA_963579925.1. Lineage (GTDB taxonomy): Bacteria > Chloroflexota > Dehalococcoidia > Lucifugimonadales > Lucifugimonadaceae > UBA1151. The sequence continues at coordinate 338 of CAUZJA010000063.1, forward strand.
TGTTGGGCGAGTCCTATGATGCATTTCGCTGTACTGAAAATTGCTGTAACCGTTGGCCTTCTGGTCGCAGTCGGCTGCACTGGTGATGACGCATCAGCACCAATGTTGCAGCCAGTTAAGGCGACCGAGACTCCATCTCCTACGGCCACCGCGATACCGACAGCCATACCGACCGCCACGCCGCCGCCGACGCCAGTAGGGCCAAGTGGGAGTGTGATGTACGCGGTTCCGGGAATGCAGTCCCTGTATTCGTTTTATCGTTACGTGCACCCCTCAGAGGTTCGTGAGCCAAGGGGAGTGGAAGAGTACCTGTTCGTGATGGGCGAAGACGGCGATCCCATGTCACCTCAGTTGGCGAAAACGTGGGAGGTCTATCCGGAGGGCATAAAAGTCACCATTGAGATCGAATCAGGTATTCCATGGCATGCACCAACAGGGCAAGAGGACCTCGATGCCCAGTTTGGCGACCTGGTTGCCGAAGATTTAGTCGCATGGATAAATTCAACGAACTCAAACACGAATATTGAGTCCACTGTCCCGATGCTGGCGATTTCGCTGTAGTGTTGAACGAAGCGAAGACGATCGACGATTCAACTTTTGAAATTGCACTTGTTTCCCCCGTTTACTTCGGACTCCCTCTCTCGCAATTTTGGATTCTAGGTGCCGCGAGCGGTCCGTATTTTCGCCGCTGGATAAACCTCATGGGACTTGATTGGGCGCTGTCCAACAAAGTCGATACCGGTCCCTTCCGCCAGGACTTATATATCTCTGGAGATCGGACCAGGATAAAGGCGCTAGGAACGCACTGGCGGCATTTATCGGAAATCCTTTCACTGACAACCATCTCGGTCCCAGATCCGCAATCACGAACCGCCATGCTACGCAGCGGACAGACCGACATGGCGGCAATGTACTTCAAACGGGTTCCGGAATTGATCGATGAAGGCTTCCGCTTCCTGGAAACGCAACCGGGCAACTACGTTGGTCAGTCCATCCTCTATCCCGGGAACCTCGGGAGGAGACACACGCCCGTACCGGCGAGGAGTTGGATCCCCCTGGGACAGCCCACCATACGATGAAGACCTCCCGTGGATAGCTGATCCGTGGCAGGAGTCGCATCCTGACGAGGTGCGGTACACAGACACAGACAACCCGCCCGGCATGACCGACATGGAGCAGGCCAGGCTCGTCAGACTTGCGCTGGGAACGGCGATTGACCGCGAAGGGATCAACGGGGAGTTCCTGGGCGGTATTGGACTCCCGCTCTACTCCGAGTATATGGGACCGGAGTATCCGGGATGGGATCCAGATCGCGAGAGCGAAACTCGTCGCATGATGGATACCGAATTGCCACAAATAGTTCGCAGCAGTCTGTCCCATACGCTCTGGCTGACGATGATCTGGTTTCGGCAGGAGCGTTACTGGACGCCGCTGGGTATCCGTTGGTCGGGGGATGGCGGCCTAGCATGGGCGACAAGTTGTCGCTGCAAATATATGTTGCTGAAGCTGGAGAAGTCAGCCTGGATGTCGGAGACACCATCAATACAACATGGCAGAGACTTGGGATCAGCGCCAGCCTGCTTAATCAGGACTAAGGCGGGATCATCGGCCCCCGAATGCGAAGACGTGAACAGTTCTTTCCTGTTCTCAAGAATGGCGATGTAAATTCGAATGTGCCCCCACTGGACTGGCCATACCCCCAGTGGATAGCTCGATCAGCCGTCCCGGATAGGGTGTTGGTTTCGAGACGCCCTACCTATCGAGCCAGTACTTCTCGATCTACTCATCGCCAAATACATCGTTCCGTGAACGAGAGCACATGAACACGGCCGATTACATGATCTACTGGCAACTCTCCAACGGGGTGTTCCAGATTCCACGTGGCGTTATTGCGAACGACCGCATTGAGAGTTGGGATAATCCGTACACGCATTACGGAAATCAGGCGGGTACCAATGCGCCGGAGTTCCTGAGGTTCCGACGATAACAGTTACGGGCACACCGGGACTCCCTCACCCGATCCCGCGTATCCGCGCCGCTGCCATGTGGTCCCATGGACTGATCCACTCGTCCTTGATCTCCATGCCGAAGCCCGGGGCGTCTGAGGGGACTACGTAGCCGTCTTTTGGCATTGGCATACCGGGGATTGGGCAGACTTCATCCAGTGGGATGCCGGGGTCTGAACCCATCCAGAACTCGGCGATTGGCGATTCTGGTGCTGCAAATGCGAAGTGCTGGCCCCACGGTGTTCCGGCGCCGGCGTGGGGGACGGTGATGAGGCCTGCTGCCTCGGCGATTGTGTAGATCTTCATGATCTCGCTCAAGCCACCTGCCCACTTCATGTCTGGCTGCATGATATCGACCGATCGCTGCTCGACCAGTTGCCGGAACTCCTGCCTGCTTCGGTGATGCTCTCCGGTGGCGATAGGGACCCAGTTAACCGCTTTCTTGAGTTCTACGTAGCCTTCCAGATCGCTGGGGATCAGCGGCTCCTCGAACCAGCGCAGGTTATAGGGACGGAGTCGGTCGGCGACTCTGATGGCGAATTCGACGTTGAATGAACTGACCGGGTTGTACATCAGCTCGGCGTCAGGTCCAACGGCATCACGTGACTTGGCGATGTGTTCTTCAGCAAGGTTCACGCCATCTAGTCCCATCACATAGTGGGCCGGGTTGCTAACTTTGAACGCTTTGAAGCCGAGTTCTTGCGACCAGTCGAGGTCGTCACATGTTGCGTACAGCAGAATCTTGTCGCGGCACGGCCCGCCCAGCAGGCTGTAGACCGGCACGTCCAGCAACTTGCCCTTCAGGTCCCACAGCGCCAGGTCAACGCCTGCACGGGCGGCCGCAGCAACGCCGCCGGGACCGAAGTTCATGGACGAGCGCCACATCAGATCGTTCAGGAATTCGATCGCCAGAGGGTCACGGCCTTCGAGCAGTGGTGCGTAGTGGTAGTCGATGATTGATGCCACCGGCTCGCCAAAGCTGCACTGGCCAAGGCCGTACGTGCCGTCTTCCGCGATCACTTGCACCCACACTTCACCTGACCCACCGTCGGCAGAGCGTGCGCCAGGCATAGAGCCAAACTCGGTCCCGAACTCCGGGTAGTAGTTGATCGGCAGTGCCCGCCTTGCAGAGACTTTGTTGGCGGCGGGACGTCTCGACTTCGACTTCGGTGGCGTGACCGGGATGTCCACGTTTACAACTCTAATTTGCTTGATCTTCATGCTGGATCTCCCGATGATGTGGCGGTGCTGTAGCGCGTGTCTCTGTGACGGCGCAGAGGTTACACGAGTATCGGGCTGGCGTTGTGAGTCAACCACGGCCTGTTTTCAGGCCCTACAATGGCCCGGCATTTACACAACTCAGGGAGAAAACAGATGCGGCTACTGCTGGCTGGTTGCGAATACGCAGGTGGAACGACTCTTGCTCACGCGATAGATGACTGGATGTTCGAGAATATGGGCACCCGATTTTCGCTGATTCACGAACACTGGAAGATCCCACACACGTCAGGCCATCCCGATGACACGACGTCTGAGGAGCAGGCGTGGTTGCTACAGGCGTCGCCCAAGTTCAAGGAGATGCACCAGCGCCATAGCCTCTACTATCACGTGCAGGCCAACACGTTTAACCAGCACGATGGCATGATCGTCGGCGGCCACATCGAAGAGGCCGTCTACGCTCCAATGTTCTTCGGCTACGGCGGCAGAGGCGAGCCTCATGATCGCGAACTGGTGGCGCACCAGGTGGAGAACACGATTCTCGGGTTCACGAAGGACACCGTAATCGTCGACTTCACCGCTGACACCGATGTAATTGCCCAGCGCATGAAGAACGACCCACACGAGAACGGGATCATCAGTGAAGGCGACATCGACAAGGTGAAATCTCGCTTCGGCGAGATCATTGCCTCGTCGCTGCTCGGCAACAAGATTACCGTAGACAACAGCGGTGACATATCCGACACGATGGCGCAGTTCATCACGAAGATTGAGCCGTTTCTAACGGACACAGACCGGTCACGGATCATCACCCACTCGAGACTGGCTGGGTCGTAGACGCGCCCGTTATAGCAACGCTACGGGGAGTATCCCTGGGGTCTCGATATTGTCGGCCGTACGCCGGAAAAGTGTCCTTCGAGGGCCTCAGGGAACCTTTCCTCGCGTCGATTGGCTCATGCCGCCTGTCCAGTGAGAAAACCTGTTCAAGCGCGCCAGGGTAGCCATCCTGAGATGGTCGAAGGCTGGCAGCATCCCCAGCGGTCAGCCTAGATACCCTTCACCTTGCCGCCGCGTGCCGTCACTTTCTTCAGTGGCGGATGCGCTGCGATTACATCATCGTCTAGCTCAAGTCCCAGGCCCGGGGCGTCGCCCAGAGTCACGTAGCCATCTTCTTGCCGGACGAACCCTTTCGTCACGGCGAAGTAGTGCTCCGTGTAGAACTCGGCGTGGTACTCCTGGATCTCAAAGTTGATGATCGACGCGTCGAGGTGCATCTCCGCCATCGCGCCAACCGGCGAGCAGACGTTGTGGGGCGCCATAGTGATGTGTTTCGACTCTGCGATGATGGCGATCTTCTTTAGTTCAGTGATTCCTCCTGCGTTGGCGATGTCTGGCTGCAGCACGTCGGCGGCGTGACGTTCGATGATCTCTGCGAAGGGGAACTTTGTGTAAAGACGCTCGCCTGTGGCGATCGGGATGTTGACCTTGCGGCGAACTTCCAGAAGTTCAGACACGCGCTCTTCTGATACTGGCTCTTCATAGAACAGCGGTCGGTACTCCTCCAGACGCTTGCCCAGCTGGATGGCGTTCATCACGTCAAACTTGGCGTGCGCCTCAACCAGGATGTCGATTTCAGGGCCCACCGCCTGCCTGACCGCAGCGACGCGATCTTCCGCTAGCTGTGCTTCCTTCAGCGATATCTTGTAATGATTATCCTGCCCAAACGGGTCGAACTTCATGGCCGTGTAGCCCATGCCAACCACCACTTTTGCCTCTTCGGCATTCTGCGCTGGTGTGCCGGGGTTCGTGTACCAGCCATTGGCGTACACCCGGATCTTCTTGCGATGTGCACCGCCAAGAAGCTGGTACACGGGCGTATCCAGTATTTTGCCCTTCAAATCCCACAGCGCGATATCGATTCCTGAGATTGCGGTTGTCCCAAGTCTCCCGCCGCGTGCATGAGGGTCGTGGTACATCGTGGTCCAGAGAACTTCAGAATCCAGTGGATCCTTGCCCACCAGATACTTATCTGTCCACGCCGTGATGAGACCTTTGACCTCCTCTTCGTCCTCCATCGGGCTAGCATCACCAATACCGAAGAGCTTCGGATCATCGGTGTTTAGCTTCACCAGCAGCCAGTTGCGCTGGGCGTTGTGGTGATTTGCAGAGAACTGTCTGAACTCGACGCCGGTTATTGCGGGCATTCTGGATCCTGTCGAAACGGTGGTGAAAAGACACTGGCTGGAGTCAAGCTCCCCGTCCGGCGGCAGTATACGCCGGAGTGTTTAATGAAAACGGGCGCTCCACATGGAGCGCCCATCCAAATTAATCAGACGTTGTACCGACTGTGGCCTGCCTACGCGTACTTCCCGCTTACCTGTGGTGTGGCGTCGTCGAAGCCCTGGTCTGCCCTGTCGTGGCGGGTCTCGCGCTTCCAGGTTCGCTTCAGGTCGTCCTTGATGCCGAAGCTCAGTCGGCCGAGGCCTTCTACCTCTAGCTCGATGTGCTCGCCATCCTGGAACGGGTTGAGGCCACCGTGGTTTGTGCCTGTGGCGAGAATGTCGCCCGGCTCAAGTGTGTGAATCGCAGTGATGTACTCAACGCAACGGGCGATCTGGTGGGCCATATCGTCTGTGTTGAAGTCCTGCTGGATTTCACCATTGTTCCAGAGCTGCACGTGGAGCTTCTGCGGGTCTGCGATTTCGTCCTTGGTGACGATGTACGGGCCGATTGGTGCGAATGTGTCGCGTGACTTCATTGCGTGGAATGCAGCCGCGGCGTGGAGGCCACGTGCTGATCCGTCGACGAAGTTCATGTAGCCAAAGATGTGGTCGAAAGCATCGGCGGCGGCCACGTTGGTTGCCGTCTTGCCGATGACCAGGGCCATCTCAGCTTCGCCTTCAAAGATCGTCGCAGGGGCGTCTGGTAGAACCATCGTGCCGCCTGATGTAATCACTGCGGTAGGCGCCTTGGAAAATGCGTTGATTGGCGCCGGCTCCGAGCGGGTACCGTCTTCCATGTAGTTGACCGCCATGCAGGCGATGTTTGATGGGTGTGGCAATGGCGGTCGCAGCGTAACGCTGGATTCCGGCACGCCGTCAGATGCAGCAACCGCGGCCTCTAGCTTGCCTCGGTAGTCGTCAAAATTCTCGATCAGTCCAGCAATCATCTGGTGCGGCGTGATGTGAGGAATGCCCTCAGCAACAGACGTCACATCGACAACGTTGTCGCCTTTGAGAACGCCCAGTCGAAAGTCATCAAAGAAAAGCAGTTTCATTTTTGTCTCCAGAACTGATCAATACACGTACGGATCTATGCCGAGATTGGCAGAGGAACGAGTACGCAGCATAGTACACCCGATTACCGGCTAAGTTTCTGGTCTCGAACTAGAACGTGGTCGGTGGCTAGAACTTCGGCTCGCTAGCACCAAACCCCTGGACGGCGTTGGCAAGGAATGACGACCTGAACTGGACGCCCCACTTGCCATCGATTTTTGTGAAGAGCCAGAGTGTATCGAATCCGTTGTACTCAGAGCCATCCATGTGCTGACGTGACTGCCGAATCTTGAGGTGCGCCTTGCCTGGACCGGCCTGAATTGCCTCTATCGACTTCGTAATCGTGATGTGCCATCCCTCGGCTCTCAGTTCTCTGGTCATATCATCCTGTGGGCGAGCGAAGTCTTCTGGCGTCTCCCATGTCTGGAACTCACTGCCAGATAGCCGCATATGCGGGAAGTGCATCTCCGCCAACATGGCTGGCACATCCCGATTGTTGAAGCCATCGGCCCATCGCATGAACGCGTCGATTGCTTCTTGTCCTGGATCACTCATTTATAGTTACCCTCTTTGTTAAGGAAGTCTGGTTTTAGGAGTTCTGGCTGCGCAGTACGCGGCCATGTAAGTCTGAAGTGACATTGCCATCTGAAATCGCCGCTTTGCCGTTCACCAGCACATGCTCCATGCCCGTTGAGTACTGGTGTGGATCCTCAAACGTGGCATGCTCTCGAAGATTTTCCGGATTGAACACCAGCACATCCGCGATCTGGCCAACACCAATGCGACCGCGGCGTGTGAGACCGAGGCGCTGCGCAGACAGCAAAGTCATCTTCCTGATCGCTTCCTCCAGCGAAACGAGTTTCTTTTCTAGCACCATGTGCTCGATATAGCGCGTGTTGGTGCCGTAACTGCGGGGGTGCGGCTTCCCGGAGGAAAGTGGACCCTCATCACGCAGTGAACTGCCGTCAGATGCAACGGTGACGTACGGATCAGCTGCGATGTCGTACACGTCTTTATCTTCCATCGAGTGCAGGACATACGAGCCTTCAGACTCCTCATAGAGCCGTAGCGCAGCCTCCTGCGGCGTGACAGACCACTCATCAGCTACGTCTTGCAGGCTGCGGCCTTCAAGTGACTGATTTGGCGGGAAGCTTGCGATCACGCAGCCGTGGGCATCGTGGTTTCGGTTGATGTAGTAGTCAACGTCAACCCGGATGCGTGCTCGGATATCGTCGTCGGCCAGCCGCTCAAGCGTCTTCTGGCGACCACCAACAAGCGCCCATCGACCAAACATTGCGCCGGAGAATCCGGTGCTGGACCAGGCGTACGGGTACTGATCACCCGCAACGTCTATCCCCTCCTGCCGTGCTCGCGCCATACCCTCAAGCAATTCGTGCCCGCGGCCCCAGAACTTGGGGCCAACGGCTTTCACGTGTGAAATCTGGATGCGGCCACCAGTCCTCCGCCCTATTTCGATCGCCTCGGCGTGCGCCGGGAACAGCCCACTCAAATCGTCTGCTTCAGATCGAATATGCGACGAGTAGAGCTTGCCGCGTTCTGCAGCCGGTGTAGCGAATTTGATTACTTCGTCCGTTAGCGAATACGAGCCCGGCGCGTACCAGAGGCCAGTCGAGACACCCAGGGCACCGGCGTCCAGGCTTTCGGCCGTGAGCTGCTCAATGCGATCTAGCTCTTGCGGCTCGGGCGCGCGTGTATCCATGCCGAGCACTGCAGCGCGGACAGTACCGTGGCCCACTTGCGTCGCAACGTTAATCGTCGAACCGGCGGCTTCAAGCGCGCTCAGGTAGCCATCAAAATCGGTCCACGTTGGCTCCAGCGTGTCTCCGGCGCGATCCATCCGTTCGTTGAACTGATCACGCGCCATGCCAATCAACGGTGCGCAGAAGCTCATTCCGCAGTTGCCGAACAGTTCCAGCGTCACGCCCTGCGTCAGCTTGGAGTCGGCATGGGCATCGATCAGGAACGACGAGTCTGAGTGCGTATGTAGATCGATGAATCCCGGAGTCACAACAGATCCCGTTGCATCGATTATCTGTGCAGCGTCAGCGGTCAACTGCCCTGCCTGAGCCACTTCCACGATAGTGTCGCCTTGAATGCCAACGTCAGCGATGAACCCTGGCGTTCCTGTCCCGTCGATCACCGTGCCGTTCTTGATAATGAAATCGAGCATCTCTTTATCCTGTGCTGTGCTTGTTCTACTTGTGCTTTTCGCTGGATTGGGACCCTACGCGTCGTCGATCACGCCTATGGATGGCCCGAATGAGTCCCAGTATGGCTGCGGGTCTACCCGCGCATCGATGACGGTTGACTTGTCTGCATCGAAGGCGGCTGAGAGCGCCGTTTCAAACTGCTCGGGGGAGTCGACAACCATACCGTTCAGTCCAACCGCCTGTGCTATCCGTGCGAAGTTTACGGGCTGGAGATCAAGCCCATGGTCGACCATGCCACGAGACTTTTGCCGTGACTTCATGGTGCCAAGCGCTTGGTCATTGATGATGATCAGCGGCATCGCAACGCCAGTTCTGGCGAACGACTCAAGCTCGCCTAGCCGCATCAATGTGCTGCCGTCTGCGCCGATGCCGATCATCGGTAGATCAGGGCGGGCGAGCTTCGCGCCCAGCGCGGCCGGGATCATCAGGCCCATAGTGCGACCACCCGACGTGCCCAGAAACGTGTTTGGCCGATCAACTGGCCACAGATGCTCCAGGAAGCGCACGAACGCCCCTGTCTCGGAGACCAACACACCGTCATCGGGTAGCAATCGCCTCGATATCTCAATGATGTCTTGCTGTGCGAACTTAGCCACTGAAGGCCGTTCAAAGAGCTTCAGGATTACGTCTTTGGTTTCCGATATCTCATCGGTTGAGAAGCCATCGCCAGATGGGTTCGATTCTTTCATCAGATGGACGAGCGACGCCTTGAGGTCACCATCCACTCTGACGGCAGGACTTGGAGACATCGTGGCGTACTCAGGCCGAGCGACGAGTTCCGCCGTTGGCACGTCGAAGCCCCATGGCGAGTGGGTCATCATGGCGTCCACGCCCACCAACAGCACCAGATCGGCTGCGGCAACGATGTCTGTCTCGATGTGATTCGGTGCGTATCCGCCGATATGAAGTCCGGTCCAGCGCGGATCAGATTCCGGGAACAGTCCTCGGGCGTCCATGCTTGTGAGCACGGCAGCACCAATGTGTTCTACGTATGCAGCCAGTTCGCTGATAGCGCCATGACGCGCCACATCGGCCCCGGCGATCACCACCACTTTTCCAGCACCGTTCACGGCCTCCGCTAGTCGAGTCAGCGCCGTGATGTCAGGCTCCCCCGCAATCGCCGATGGCAGATCAGGGAGAACATCTCCAACGTCACCCTCAGCCATCGCGCCGGTTACGTTGAGAACTGCCGGGCCCGGTCGTCCATCGCCTGCTTCAAACACCGCCCGTTGAAGTGACTCCGCTGCAGATTTATGCGTGACCGTTCGCTGCAACTTCGCGATCGCGCCAAACATCTCATCATGATTGACGATCTGTACCAGTTCTGTTGTGGAGTTGGGATCACCAGACTCGCTGATGCAAAGAACCGCCATTCGCTCAAAGTAGGCATTCACTGCGCCACCGACCACGTTGCCAGCGCCAACGCCCTTCACCGAGATTGTAATCCCAGGACTGCCTTTCATTGCGCCGTAGTAGGCAGCAGCTATCGCGGCTGATGATTCGTGCGCCGTGAGGACCAGATCAACCCCGCCGGTACGCCCGGCCTCCAGCACATCCAGCGGAAACCCACTTCCGGGAATCCCAAACATGTGGTCGATCCCACGCCTCTTTGCGTCGCCGACGACCAACTCTGCGAGTTTCATGTCTGGATCACTCTCAATCCTGTTTTGTGTTTGTTAGGGGCTACTAGATAATTCGCTACGCAACTGTAGCCGCATTAGCCCTGGATTTGGTGGTCCCTGTTTCGAATAATCCGACTCGATAGCCTTATCCAAACGCCAGAACAGCGACGATCCCCAACAAGCTGAACCCAACGCCAATCACGCTGAACTTTGTCAGGCGTTCGCCCAGAAATACGAATGAGAGCGCCAGCGCCCACATTGGAGCAGTGTTGATCAGCACCGCTACAACGCCTGCTGGCGCTCGATCCAAAGCAAACACAAATGAGAACGCGCCGTAGGCAAAGAACACACCGCTGAGCAGAATGCGCGGATACGCAACTCTTGGAACCCTGGTGAGCCGGCTTGATGGCATGAAGATTGTGACCATCAGATATGTGATTGCTGGCACGATGTTTCGAATCGTTGCGCCGGCAAGTGGCTCTGTATCTTTTAGGGCTTCTGCTGCGGTTACAAATGCTGCCGACCAGAGCAACGCAGCCGCCATTGCCAGCAACGGCACCGTAAGTCCGCCTTCAGAGTCACCTGCGCCACCAGCGTTCTGCGTGCGCCAGTTCAATAGCACCACACCACCAATGATCAATGGCGCTCCTGCCGCTATGCCAATCCCAGGGGACTCGCCCAACACGGCCCAACTCGTGAGAATCGACACTAGAATGAACAAGCTCTGCGTTGTGGGGTAGACCTTGCTGACGCTGCCCCTGGTGATCGCCATCCAGAACACGAGTGATCCGAGGGTGTTAAATAGCGCGCCACCGCCCAGAATTAAAACCGATCTCGTGGGAGTGTTGAACAGGTCGTCGATCTTTCCGGTTGCCAATCCGGCGATCAAAAAGATGGTGATGCCCAACCACGCGTGTGCCGTGACGATGTGGACAGGCCGCACGTCACGATCAATAGATTTTGTGACGACGCCAGTGAGCGCCCAAACAGCAGCGTTAGATAGTGCGGCGATTTCGCCAATCATCATTTAAGGATTTAGAGCCTTTTTGAGACCTGCAGGGATCAAAACCTGCCGGATTGCTGTCGCTAAATTGTTCATTCAGAATCGTCCCACAGACTGTCGTCCTGCGTAATGATTTTGTACCCCCAGTTTCACGACTCTTGCGCAGGGGAATAAGATAGCCGCCGCAGAACCAATCAATTTTGATCCGGCTTCGTATCCTGCGACGCGCCGGTGACTGTCAGGAGACACGATGGCACAGCACATCAACAGGGTTATTGATCTATTTGAGGCGGGTGAGCCCGCTTACTACACCGGAACCGGTGATTTGACGTATGAAAATGGAGTCAAGCAGGCAGGCACCTGGGCCGACTTCATGATCACAGATTTTGAGCACCACGCATTTGACGTAGTGGGACTAACGGCTTTCATGAAGGGCCTCGTAGCTGGCGGACCAACAAAGGCCGGTCACCGCACGCCCGCAGTTATCTCAACACTGCCTTCAAACTGCCGCACGGTTGCCGAAATGCGCGCCAACGCATGGCAGGTCCGACAGGTGCTCTCAGCAGGAGTCCACGGAATTCTCCACACACACGCACGACAGGCCGACGCCGTTCGAGCGTTCATCGAGGAGTGCCGATACCCGTTCCACAAGGAGGGTCGCGAGGGCCTCGGCGAGGGACAGCGCGGCGCAGGCGGACAGAGCCAACCAGCCGAGATCTGGGGCATTTCACCACAGCGCTACACGGAGATCGCAGACCCCTGGCCACTCAACCCTGACGGCGAGCTTCTGCTTGGCCTGAAGCTTGAGAACCAGGAGTCGATGGTCAACGCCGATGCGATCTGTCGAGTCCCTGGGCTTGGTTTCGCAGAGTGGGGTCCTGGCGACATGGGTATGTCATTTGGCAACCCTGACGCACACGACCCACCATACGAGGACGACATGGACCGCGCTCGCATCATGATTAAGAATGCATGCGACGCCAACGGGATCAAGTTCCTGAGTTCATGGAACGACCCCAGCAAGTCCCACCAGGAGAACATTCAGACGCTCCTGGACTGGGGCTGCGCGATCTTCTCCGGCGGCGGGGAAGAGAAGGCAGCGATTGGCCGCAAGATGACCAATCGACAGATGCCCGTCGGCTAGCCGATACGGTGTAATGAATGGAACGGGCGCTCATTTGGGCGCCCGTTTCGCGTTTTGGGATGGGTAGGACGAAGCCATGATCGCCACACACCTATCATTTGCACCAACGCACAATGCGACCTTGTGTCATTCTGAGG
>CAUZJA010000064.1:0-12772 GCA_963579925.1 Dehalococcoidia bacterium
CACCCTGTGAGATTGACACTTCGTGGCTACCAGAGAAGATCCCATCGTGAATCGCTGACGTGGAAGCAACGTGTGCCTTCGACATGTACGGGTCGTGACCAACCGAATCAATCGGGTTATGAGTGTCGAAGTCTGATTTCCGCGGGTTATGGAAGCTGGTGTCAAATCCATTGTGCAAGTTGGACCCGGCGCCATCGTGCGAACCACCCTGAGACGCAACGAAGTCATGCCCAACACCTGAGTAGATGCCATCATGGACGTCACTTGTCGCCGGGTCGTGATCACTTGAAATATCTGCGCTGTGACCGGTGGAGATCGCTGCGCCGTGGCCACCATCTGAAATCTCCGGTGAGTGGTTCCCAGAGAAAATTCCATCATGAATGGCAGAAGTATCGGATTCGTGGAGACCGGAGAGGAACGCATCATGACCAAGTGAGGCAATCGGGTCGTGCTCATTAAATCCAGACTGTACTGACTCGTGGAATCCAGAGTCGCGTCCGTTGTGGATGTTTGATCCAGATTCGTCGTGCTTACCACCCTCAGAATTGACCACCAGGTGGTTTGACGTCACGAATCCATCGTGAACGTCTGAGACCGAGCCATCATGGAGCTTTGAGAAGTACTCATCGTGACCACTTGAGTTAACCACATCGTGATTACCGTCAGAAGTGTTAGAGGAGTGAGACTTCGAGAAGACCCCATCGTGGACATCTGATGTTGTGAAATCGTGGTTCTCTGATAGGTACGGATCGTGCCCCACGGAGTCTCGGGGATCATGGAATCCCCCATCAGAGTCGAACGCGAAGTGGACCGTTGAGAACGCGCCATCATGAATGTCAGACGAGCTTGGGATGTGGTTCTCTGAGAAGAACGCGTCATGACCAAATGACGCTTGTGGATCATGCCCACTTGAGAGGGTTGTGTCGTGGAAGTTTGTGAAGGTTCCATCGTGCAACGCAGATGTTCCACCATCGTGTTGCGCAGAAATGTACGGATCGTGGCCACCGGTTGAGTCAACCGCGGAGTGCGAACCACCCTGTGAGGCGTGCGAATCGTGTGATGTCGATTGGAATCCATCATGAATCGCTGACGTGGATGCAACGTGGTTGTTCGACATGAAGGCATCGTGACCACTCGATCGCGACGGATCGTGGCCTCCATCGGACATCACCGCACTATGAGCTGTTTGAGACGAGAAGCCATCATGAATATCGGAAACGGTACCGTCGTGCCCTTCGGAGAGCCACGCGTCATGACCGCTGGAATGCTGAGAACTGTGAGCGTCGAAGTCTGAGTCCCGCGAGTCGTGGAAATTCGTATTTATTCCATTGTGGACATCGGAGATTGACCCATCGTGCGAACCACCCTCAGACGCCATTGCGTCGTGCTCGGTCGAGGAAAATCCATCATGGATAGCCGATGTCCCTGCATTGTGGTTCTCTGAGAAGAAGACATCATGGCCAAGTGAGATCTGAGGGTCGTGACCTGAACCAGAGTCGAATGGATCATGCACTTTAGAGAAGACCCCATCGTGCAACTCAGAAGTAGTCGCTATGTGTGTCAATGATGCTGAGAACAGCGAGTCATGACCCTTATCTTGCAACTCTGAGAGAAGAATCTCGTGAGAGTCAGATAACGTCGAATCATGTCCCCCAGAAATGTCCGGGTTGTGAATGCTTGAGATCGCACTATCGTGAGATGAGGACTTGGTTGGATCGTGGTTCTGAGACTGCTGGAAGTCATGACCACTCGAACTCTGTGTTGAGTCGTGCGCGCCTGACTGGGTGGCATCGTGCTGCGAAGACTGGAACGGATCGTGTCCCGACGCTGACTGTGTCGCGTCGTGGCTCGCCGAGGCGGCGGAATCATGAGCATCCGAGATCGCCGGCGAGTGGCCGCTGCTGCTCAAGGAGGATTCGTGCGCCCCAGACTTGGTCGCGTCGTGCATCGCCGAGTCTGATGGGAGGTGACCTAAGACCGAAATCGAGGGCGTGTGCGCACCGGAGGCCGTCGAATCGTGCGAGTTTGAGAAAAAATCATCATGGCCTGAGCTCGAAAGGAATGACTCGTGCGGGAAACTGAACGATGCAGAAGGATCGTGCGGCACAGCCGAAAGTAGTGGGTCATGGCCACCTGACGACCAGCCTGGCTCGTGCAGTGAGGATTTTATGGCCACGTGGGAGGCCGAGGTTACCGGGCTATGACCTGCCGCCGATGCGGTCGCGTCATGCGCGTCTGAAGTGCTGACATTATGCGAGGCTGAATCACTTGGCTGGTGACCGGAATCGGATTGGACCGAGTCGTGTGCGCTCGAGTCAAATGAGTCGTGGGCTTCGGATACTGTCGGGTCATGGCTGCTGGAGAGCGTTGCATCGTGGCTACCACCGGAGCCGGAACCCACCTGTTTGTCAGATGTTTCCCCGATTGCGAACGGCGTTGGCCAGCTACCATCCCACGGCGTTCCAACGCCCTTCTCACCCAGCGTGTCCTGCAGGCGTACTTCGCTGATCATATAGCGCCACCAGGTCCCGTCATGCAGCGAACCCAGATCTGTTCCAACCACTACCATCTTTTTCTCGCCAGCCGGCAGGTCGACGATAGGGAAGTCCGCAAGTTCCCACTCTGCCGCTGAGTCCCATGCACCATTGCCATTGAAATCCACCAACACGTTGACGAACCCACTTTGGGTGGATGTGGAACCGTTCGTAACTTTCAGCGTCAGCGGATTTTTTTCCGGCGTACCGTCATCGCCGTTATCGCCGTCTACCTGGTTCGAGTCACCCTCGCCATCCACCGCTTTTCCGAAGTGAAGGGCGTTGAAGTTAACGTGACGCGACCCATCGCTGGCAAGTAGCGAGGGGAATCTCATGCCGTCCACCCCATCTGGAGCGTCACCGAAGTCAAGCAACGTAACGTTTTGCGTAATGAGAGTGCAGTTGCATACGGTCGTGCCCGAGATGGTGGTCTTGGTAGATGTGGCTCCTCCATCCGCATACTCGGTGCCCAATCCGGCATCAATTCCCGTCTCACCTTCGATGGCGAGGAACAGATCGCCATGACCGTCACTTGTTCGCCTGATGCCTATTGCACCAATCCTGCCGTCGGACTCACTACCAACCGTGGTTGGAGGGACAAAGTAACAGGCAAGCAATTCAGGGGTCGTAGTGGATATCGCGCTAACGGCGCCCGCGAACGGTTGGCCATCGAAGCTGCAAGTAAAACTATCGATGTTGATGTACGGCAGTGCAGACCCAGATAGCCGGAGTTGGAACGCATTTACCCCTGAAGGAATATTCTCGCCAAACACATGAATGGTCGAGGTAGAACCGATGCTAGGCAGATCAACAGAAGATTCTTCTAACTGCGTTATCGTGCTCGTGGAGCTACCGCCCATAACTTCTCTGCAGGCATTGAAATCTGAGGATCCAGTATCCGGAGGCTCGAAACACCATTCCTCATTCACTATGCTCATTCCCGCTGCCGCCCCTCCAGGAAAGATCTTAATGCCCGAGCGGGGGGCCTCGTCTGCTTCGCCGGCCACATAAGCGCCAGAAACCCCATCGGAAGCCCGGTTATCTGTAAAGATCAGCCTCGCGGTGTCTCCAAGCATTTCTTCGCCGGAATCGCGATCAACGAAGAAATGCACAATTTCGAACATTGTTCCCTGCGATGGGTCGTGCAATCCATCTAATACTCCCGAAGGGGGCAAGGTGACGTTCAAGTTCCCAAGAGAGCCAGATCCGGTAAGGGACAATGCAGTCATCTCGAGTGGGACCCCACCGTCGCCGACTGTTCCGTACCTGATAGTTGATGTGCCCGTGAGTGAATATTCGAACGGTGAGCCTGCATCCGGCTCAATGTCAAGGTCAGCAAATACTTTGAAGACTAATTCGGTTGCTGGGGCGGGGATTGCATCGGTACTGACGTCATTGCTGTTCGCAAGCACTACTGAAAGAGGAATCAGAACCGCGCCAAGCAGCAACAGGAACGCGAATGCGCCGATCCAACTCTTTGGAATCGTCCTGTGGACTAGCCTTGCGGTTTCTGTGCTCATGTACTGACAGGGCTCCCTGCTTGATCACGATCATCTCATTCACCGTGCGATGCCACGTATCTCACCTGACCTGGTCGCCTCTTCAAACACCCAGATTATTCAGGCGCACACGCGCGTCACTTCAGGAAGAAAACCTTCCCAAGCCTTCGCAAGTTACCTCATCTGGCATTCTTGCGCAATAAAGAATCAGTGACAAAAACGTTATTTCTTTTCAATGTTGAGCACAGTGGGAGTTCTATCCAATTTGAAATACGCATTTACACCCAGTAATTGACTAAATCATTACGCGCAAATAATCCCTGTCTCCCCGAACAAAACATCAGTCCTGCTACCACGCCAAACAACAATCGCCTATTGCCCCTGCGAAATCACGTATAAAATCGATATTCCCGAAATCTCACCCGTGACATCGAACTATAGTGAGAACAGATATCAACTCCTGGAGAACCTTGAATGCCAGAAACTAATTTCGACCTTGTTGTGATCGGTGCAGGCCCTGGCGGCTACCATGCCGCAATTCGCGGGGCGCAACTGGGCCTCAAGGTGGCGATCGTTGAAAAAGACGACGGCACCGGAATCGCTGGCATTGGTGGGGTTTGCCTCAACTGGGGCTGTATCCCAAGCAAGTCCCTCTTAAAGAACGCTGAGCTGGTAAATACCCTCTCCAATGCTGATGACTGGGGAATTTCGTTCGATAACTTGTCCGCAGACATTTCAAAAGCTATCGACCGCTCACGCAAAGTCTCCGCCCAGCTTGTTCAGGGTATTGGTTACTTGCTCAAGCAGAACAAGGTCGAAATCATCCGCGGTGCCGCAACGCTGACCAGCGCAACCACCGTCTCTATCGACGATGGCACAACACTCACCGCGAAGAACATCGTTCTATCCACGGGCGCTCGTGCCCGCAGCCTCCCCGGTCTTGAGATTGACGGGGAGAAGATCATCACTAGTCGTCAGGCACTTGAAACCCGCGTCGCACCAAAGGCCATAGGAATTATCGGCGGAGGTGCTATTGGCGCTGAGTTCGCCTACTTCTTCCGAGCGTACGGGGCTGAGGTAACCATCTTTGAGATGCTGCCCCACCTGGTACCAACGGAAGACGAGGATGTCTCCGTTGAGCTTGAAAGAGCGTTCAAAAAGCAGGGAATCAAGTTTGTAACAAGCGCACGCGTAAATGGTGCCGAAGCAAGCGGCGATGGCATGGTGATCAAATACCACGCCAACGGCGAAGACTCTGAGTTCGAGTGCGACAAGATCCTTCTGGGCGTGGGCGTGCAACCCAACACAGACAACCTAGGTCTTGAGTCCGCAGGCGTGACTCTGGACGCGCGCTGCTTCATTGAGATCGACGATCGCATGCAGACTTCAGCCCCCGGTGTCTACGCCGTTGGAGATGTCACCGGAAAGATGCTGCTGGCCCATGTGGCATTCGCACAGGGTGTCGCAGCCGCTGAAGCCATCGCAGGCCGAGACCCCGAGCCGCTGGACTACACGAATATGCCTCGAGCTGTGTACTGCGAACCCCAGATTGCCGGTGTTGGCCTCACAGAGACGCAGGCCAAAGAGCAGGGCTACGAAGTTGAAATTGGCAAGGTCCCGTGGCGTGCTGTCGGCAAGGCAATCGCCTCCGGACACGTTGATGGCTTCACCAAGATCATTTCTGATAAGAGCTCGGGCGTTATCCTGGGTGCGGCCATGGTCGGCCCTGATGTGACTGAGTTACTGGCGGAGATCAGCGCGGTGAAGTTGCTGGAAGGTACGCCAGCGGAGATTGGCCAAACCGTCCACGCCCACCCAACGCTGTCCGAGGGAATCAAAGAGGCCGCACTAGATACCTACGGCGAAGCAATCCACTGGATCTAGGTGCCTGCCGCACGGGCACGTATAAGAAAAAACAAATCCCCCGGCTTGCGAGTGACGGTCTACGCGAGCCGGGATATGTTGTTCTGTCTTCCCTTTCTCGGACACGCTCCAGCCCCGCCTGCAACAACATGTGAATTTCCGCATCGAAGAGTCATGCGAATTCCAACTTCCCGGCGGCCCGGCCGATGACCATCGCCCTGCGACAGACACAGTCCACCCAAGCCGCATTATCGCAACTCGTTACTGCGGCGGTGCTACTCACGTTCGTCTCGTTCGCGTCTGGCTGGCGTCTCTGGCTCACGCTTGAACTGACCGCCTACTTCCTCGCTAGCGGCTCAGCACTCCTCATCTACGCCAGGACCACCCGCCCTTTGCCACTCAAAACGCTCGCTGAAACCTGGCTGCCAATCCTGCCAATTCAGTTGGTCGCCTTCTTGGTACTACTCGGCGGAGGGCTGGCAATCGCCGAAGGTGGAAGCTCACTTTCAGGCATTGCCTTGCTTGCGGCGGGATACGGTGCACTTGCCGCTCAATCGACTTTGAGAGTACTACGGTCTGTACTTAGTTAGGTTCAGTCTATTTGGACTGCCGTCGCGCTTCTTCAAGCAGCGCATCAAGCGCTTCCCTATCCACCGCAAGTGACTGCGCCTCGTTCACGTCGTCACTGGCGGCATTCTCGTCACCAAGAATGGCGTGGGTGGCGGCACGGTTAGCGAATGCCTCAGCGAAGCGCGGGTTGAGTCTCAGCGCCTCTGTGTAGTCCTTGATCGCTTTATCAAACTCACCCCGTGCATGGTATGAGTTCCCTCGATCAAGGTACGTATCCGGATACGACGGGTTGAGCCGAATCGATACGTCATAGTCAACGATCGCCGCATCATGGTTGCCAGACTCAGCAAACGCAGCGCCGCGGTGCTGGTAGACGCCCGCTGTGCTGGGTGCGGCAGCAATCACCGCCGTGAATATCTGGATGGCGGACTTAAAGCGGCCTGCATCAAACTCAGCAATACCCTGCTGCATCGCATCCATCGTGCTACTGATATCCGCTATCTCAGGCTGATTATCTCTGCCTGAGAGTCGATCTATGAGATCCCTGAGCTGCTGCACGATGATTCTTAGCGAGCTAATCGCCGACCGACAATGGCGCTAGGACCACCGGTTGTGACCGTATGCGCCCCAAACTGCCGTGGAGTTCTCGAAGCTTCCTGCGTTGGTCGTAGGCCGACAGGAATGCGGCGTACCGGGCCGTGAACATAGCGCCTACTAGCATGATGATTGACGACACATACACCCACGCCATGAACGCAATTACTGCACTGATACCGCCGTACACGTCTTTGTATGCAGGGAACTCACGCAGCCACTGCACGAAAACCACAGCCGATATGTTGAACGCGATCGATGCAAGTAAAGCCGGCAACCAGGACTCTCGAAGCCTGACACGCGTGTAAGGCAACCACGTGTAAATAATCAGGAAGGTAACAAACATAGTTATCGGTGGGATTGATATCGCCACCCGACTCCAGAAATCGTCGGTACTGGGACCCGATTCAGGCGCCAGAACGGTGAATATTTCCTGGAAGAAGCTCAGCACCGTGGTCGTAAAGACTGATGTAACCAGAAGCAGCGATGCCCCCAACATCAGCGTGAAGTCCATCAGCCGCTCTTGGAGAAACGGACGAGTCTGCTGAATTCCCCAGATGAGATTTGTGCTCTTCCGAATGGCTCCAAACACGGTCATGGACGTCCAGATTAGACCCACCGTAGCCATCACACTCGTGATGATCTTACCGTCGTTGACGCGATTCAGAACCGTCTGTACCAGTTGAGCATCCACCGTTGGCCACTGACGAGGAATCTCCTCCACAAGCTGGTGCTGCAACTCCGCTGAGTTCAGCAAGAACCCGAAAATTGCCAGCACTGCCAGTAGTAGTGGGAACATCGAAAATATCGAGTAGAACGAGATTGCAGCAGCCATATATGGCCCGTTCTTGCTCAGGAATTCATTGAACGCGCTGGCACAAATCTTGATGAAATCAACACCAAGACGAAACAGGAGGCCGGGAAGCGCATTGAGCATGGAATGTGTCTCGTAATCAACAGTCGTCTCGCGGACGTTCTCAACACATTCTCCAGATATGCCACTCCGACTGCAAGAACGGGGGAAACCTGTATTCCCTGTATTCGAACATACGTGACCTGTTTAGAATGGCGAGGTTGAACAATTTAGCGCGGCAATGCCCGTGCTATCCGTGAGGATTCTCACCTCACTCAAACCTCTCAAAAAAAGGATCAAAGAGGAAACTTGCAACCTCCCTGGCGACCACGCGCCGGTGACGTTATCGTTCGTCGCCCGCGTCAGGCTGAGATCGCACCTGTTCAGATTCATCTGACCAGACGTAGCGTCCCCGTACGCGGTATCGCCTCGCCAATGGTAATTGTGTACGGGTTTATGGCCTTGGCGGTGCTGGGATCCATACTGCTGTGGCTGCCAATCTCAACCACGGACGGCAACTCCCCGGATTTCATGATAGCGCTCTTCACCGCAGTCTCCGCAATTACCGTTACCGGACTCGTGGTGGTGGACACGCCAACGTTCTGGAGCGGCTTTGGCGAGGGAGTCATTGCCATCTTGCTGTTCCTGGGCGGACTGGGGTTTATGACATCAGCTGCCTTCTTGCTGATTATCATGGGCCAGAGAATTGGCCTCCAGAACCAACTGGCGATTAGGTCGGGCCTTGGGGTATCCCAACTGGGCGGCCTTCCTGTTCTGGTCCGAAACATCGTTCTGACGGCCGTCATCTTCCAGACCATTGGAGCGGTGGCTATGTTCCTGAGGTGGTACGTATTCGGCTCACTATGGAGCGGTATTTCAGCCGGAGAAGCAGCTTGGCAGGCGATATTTCACGCGGCCTCAGCCTTCAACAACGCCGGTTTCACGATATTTCCACCTGACAAAATTGAAGGCCAAAGCATCACAGCGTTCTCCGGGGATTACTTTGTTCTGGGGATAATGAGTGCGCTCATCATCCTCGGCGGAATCGGCTATTTGGTGATGTACGAAGCGGTCACAGTGCGCCGTCCGAGCCGATTCTCAATCGACACAAAGCTAATAGTCGTCGGAACCGTGGCCCTTCTCCTTGCAGGCGCAGCCCTCATTTTTTCACTCGAATTCGATAGAGCGGGTACGCTCGCTGAGCGGCCTTTTGGAGAGCAAGTTGCAGATTCGTTCTTCCAATCAGCCGTCGCTCGAACCGCTGGATTCACAACTATCGATTGGTCGGAAACCCAAGAGGCCACAAACTTCAGCACGATGTCTCTGATGTTTATTGGCGGTGGCTCGGCATCAGCGGCCGGGGGAATCAAAATCGGTACGTTCGCGGTTATCGTCCTCGCAATTTTTGGAACGCTGCGAAATAAGACTCACATACAAGTCTTTGGTAGATCGATCCCACAGAACGTTGTGAGACAGGCGCTTGTTGTAGGTGCGGTAGCAATTGCGGCAGTATTTGCTTTGACGTTTGCACTTGCAGCGATAGAAGATCAGCCTCTCGGATCCATACTTTTTGAGGCTGTATCAGCCTTTGGAACCGTAGGACTATCCACAGGTATCACAAGCTCGCTCTCAGATTGGGGTCGAGGTATCATCATCACAGCTATGTTTATGGGTAGATTCGGCCCACTGTCATTGGCACTGCTAATGTCCGGAGGAGAAGAGGTTGAACCCTACCGATTCGCTGAAGAGCGAGTTAGAATAGGTTGAGTAATTCCGCTACCGGATAACTACACGGTAACGAGTATTCTTCATCACCATGCAAGCAAATTTCCAGGGCAAGAAATTAGTCGCTGTTGTGGGACTGGGTCGTCTCGGTTCTCAAGTTGCGCGCACTTTGTATCAGCTTGGACATGACGTTCTGGCTATCGACCAGAACGAACAACTGGTTCAAGATCTCACTGGCGAGGTAACGCACCCTGTTCGTGGCGATGCCACAAATGAGAACGTTCTGCGTGAGCTGGGAATCCACAACTACGACGTGGCGATTGTTGCTATTGGAACAAACGTACAGGCCAACATCATGGTCTCCGTACTCTTCAAGACAATTGGAATCCCGTACATCGTCTCCCGTGCAAACAACGAGCTCCACGCGAACACTCTTGAACGCATTGGCTGTAACAAGGTAATCCAGCCTGAGGCTGAGAGTGGTACCCGCTTGGCGCACATGCTCTTCACGCCCGAAGCGCAGGAGTACATGGAACTCACATCTGCATTCGGTATCTCAAGAATCCGTGTCCCGGACCGCTTCGTGAACATGACTCTCAAGGAGAGTGGGTTCACAGGGGTTCGAGACAAATACGGAGTCGCTGTCCTTGCGCTCAAGCGAGGTGATGACATTACGCTGAGCCCGGACGGCGAAGACCGACTCGCCAATGGCGATGTGATGGTCGTTGTCGGCCGTGATGAGCTTGTCGGAAGGATTAGCGCCGCATGATGCGCAATCTCCTCACCATCCCCCAGCGATCGCGGCAATCGAACACCGAATCGCTCCAACGTGGCGTCGCATTCAACAAAGTGCTGGCCGTCGTTACGGGAAGCCCCTCTGATGAAGGGGTACTCGCGCACGCTGCCGATCTTGTCAGACCGGTCAAAGGACGACTGCACGTTCTGCACGTGATTGAAGTTGACCGCAGCCTCCCAGTAGATGCTGAGATTGGCCCTGCGGCTGCAAAAGGCGAAGACATCCTTCGAGGAACTGAAGAGATCGTCAAACTTCCAAAGAATGAATTTGACGCCCACATGGTTCAGGCCCGAGAAATTGGTCCTGCGGTGGTTTCCGAGGCCATCTCACGCGAAGTTGATGCACTCGTAATCGGATCTCAGCTCCCCCGCCAGAACGGCAGCTTCTCTCTCGGCAGAGATATCCCATTCATTCTTGAGCACGCTCCATGTCTGGTCGTACTGAGACGAGAAGCGCCGCCTCAACAGCTTGGTCGACGATCATCCGCACCTGGAATCACGGCGACGCCAGGAGGCTTGTCCTGAGTCGCCCGGCCGCACTCTAACCATGCGCGTTGTGATTCTTGGATGCGGGAGAACCGGATCCGCAATAGCATCCTCCCTGGCCGCTGAGGGAGATCGCGTCTCCGTCATCGACCAGGAGAAGTCACACTTCTCTAGACTCACGGCATCACACTTGGAATCTGGATCCGTTTCCGTCGTTGAAGGAGATGGAACAATCTCTTCAACACTAGCCATGGCTCAAGTTGAAGATGCTGATCTGTTCGTAGCATTGACCGGACAGGACACAGTAAACGCGCTGGCCGCACAAAAAGTTCGGGCCATTTTTGATATCAAGCAGATCGTGATACGAGTCAAAGATCCGTCCCTTGGGGAGATGTACTCCTCACTTGGATATGACGTCTACTGCCCCACCGAGAACGCCGTATCGGAAATTGTCGAATCACTCAATCGGGAGATGTAGGACCATCAATTTCCAGATACGAGTTCGCAAGTGGGTTCCAAGCCAAATGGTTTCACACGACCAACCGGTTTCACACGAGAGGACCACATAAATGTACGTCGTTATCGCGGGCGGCGGACGCCTCGGCGGACGACTTGCCGACTCGCTGATCTCCGGTGGGCACGAGGTCTACGTGATCGATATCGATCAGAATGTTGTTAACCAATTACATAACACTCTTGGCAGTATCGCCGGACATGGAGACGCCACCCGACTAGCCACGCTCTCAGACGCTGGCGTTGCGAGGGCATCTGTATTCGTTGCCACCACTGGACGTGACGAAGACAACTTGGCCGCATGCCAGCTCGCAAAATCTCGTTTCAACGTGCCAAAAACGGCAGCGGTGGTGCAAAATCCAGATCACGTGCTCCTCTTCGAAGCTGCGGGCATCGATGACGTCATCTCGTCTACTGATCTTGTTCTTTCCCGAATTGCGGGAGCACTACCAGCCCACCCGCTCGTTCGCCTAATGCCGGTAACCGGCCGAAGCAAGGAAATCGTAGGCATCAAGATCCCAGCCGGCGGTGCGGTGGCAGGCATGGCGCTGCGTGAAGTCAATGTCCCATACGGCAGCCTCATTTCACTGGTGATCAGCGCCAACGGGCACACCGAAGTTGCCACAGCCGAAACAGTCCTGGAGCCCGAGGACGAGATAATCGCAGTGAGTCCTGTTGAAACGACCGACTCTCTCTACGAAACCTTCACAGAGTTGAGATAACTCATGGCCATGACACTCGGATTCCTCGGCCCAGAAGGAACGTTCAGCGAGCAGGCTGCAATTACCTATTGTGCGGAAGCTGAACTGGTGCCAATCGCATCAATTCCAGAAGTGGCTGATGCCGTTGAAGCCGGTGAAATAGACGAGGGAATTGTTCCAATTGAGAACAGCCTCTTCGGCTCAATCATCCCGGTGCTGGACTTCTTGATCAAGGCT
Organism: Dehalococcoidia bacterium; assembly: GCA_963579925.1. GTDB lineage: Bacteria > Chloroflexota > Dehalococcoidia > Lucifugimonadales > Lucifugimonadaceae > UBA1151. The sequence continues at coordinate 12,371 of CAUZJA010000064.1, forward strand.
GAGAAGTCACGGATCAAGTACGAATTGGCGATCCCTGTAGAGCAGTGCCTCATCAGCGAGCCGGACATGGATCTGAGCAAGGTCGCCCGAATTTACTCACACCCACAAGCCCTCGGCCAATGTCGAGGTTATCTCGCAAGAACATTCCCGGGCGTCGACCTTGTCGCGTCGCTATCAACGGCGGGATCTGTTTCAGACATGCTCCTGAGTGAGGAGCCAGCTGCGGCAATTGCGCCCTACCGAGCCGCAGAGATTCATAACGCTGCAGTCATCGAGAGAGGTATCGAAGACGGTAAGTCCAATTTCACAAGGTTCGCCGTGCTCGGTCACTCAGATCACGTCCAGACCGGACGCGATAAGACGTCCATGGCGTTCTGGTTTTCCTCAGACGCCCCCGGAACG
>CAUZJA010000065.1:0-12611 GCA_963579925.1 Dehalococcoidia bacterium
AAATTTTAGCGTCTCTTCATCCTGAACGAACTCCGCAATCACATCTAGTCCGATGGCGTGGGCCAATCCGCATATGGCCTTTGCAAACTCACGATCATGCGCGTCATTCGCCAGAGCTTGCACGAGGCTACCGTCTAGTTTCAGCAGACCGAATGGAAGTGTCCGTATCTGGCTGAGGGAAGTGGTACCGCTACCGAAGTCATCAATGGCTATCCGGTATCCCGCTTTTACGAGGCGATCGACGAACGCCTTCGCGTGGCCGCCACTGCGCTGGGTTGCTGTCTCAGTGATCTCAAAGACAATATCTGCCGGATCGACGCCCAGTTCTGATCCGATACTGATCGCATATTCCGCCATTTCAATGCCCACAGAGCGAGATGAGACGTTGATAGTGAGAACTGTGCGACGCCCGTCTTCCGCCATTTTCTGGGAGCGGTGAAGCGCTGCGGCGATTACTCGTTCATCAATTTGCTGAATTAGATCGAGAGACTCAGCCTCAGATATGAAGTCGTCGGGACTGATTAAGGTGCCGTCGGCTTCTTTGATCCTGACTAGTACCTCGTACATTTCGATTTGTCGACTCTCAACGCCATAGATCGGTTGTCGAAATAGGGTGAGTCTGTGGTTGTCCAGTGCATCCACGATCGCAGTGCGCTTCTGCTGTAGAGCGGTGATGACATCACGACCACCCTGTGAGGGGTCGTAGAGCATGGCCTGATTTCGTCCCGCATCCTTAGCCTGATAGAGCGCGATGTCTGCAAACGATGTCAGGTCTTCCACGCCGGCATCTTCAACCGGGAAGCTCGCAACCCCGGCGCTCGCGGTTGCCTGAACCCGCTCACCTCTGATGGTCAGCGATACCTCAGAGATGGCTCCCCGTAGCTCAATTGTCTTGACCACGGCATCAACATCATTGGCGTCGTAGAGGATGATGTTGAACTCATCGCCGCCCACGCGTGCCACAAGATCAGAGCTTCTTAGCGCCTCATCAAGTTTGTGGCCAACAGCAACGATCAGCTCATCGCCTACGGAGTGGCCGTATGTGTCATTGACAAGTTTGAGGCCATCCAAATCCAGGAACACCAGCGCATGCTGCGCCCCGCTTCGTTTAGCGGCCCTGTTGGCCTGGTCGAGCAGGATTCCCAGTTGGTAACGGTTGGGCAGGCCTGTCAGTGTGTCCGTAGTGGCTAGCCTTTGAAGCTCGTCTTCGGCCACTTTGCGGTCAGTGATGTCTCGCATGGAGATGCTGACGCCACGAAGAGACCCGTTGCGGTGGTAGTTCGCGACCACTAGGGATTCAACCGATATCTTCCGGTTTTCGCGGCCAATCACGTTCAGCTCTGCTGACCAGGTTGTCCCGTCAACCGCCGTTGGGATTCCGCGCTCAACCAGCGACTCAAAACTTGAGCTGTCGAGGATCGTATTGAAATTCAGTCCACCACCCGATGCGTAGCTATCAGGCAGACCCAGAGCGTCGAGGCCAGATGGGTTTATATATTCGATCAGGCCTTTCGTGCTGGCTCGCAAAATGATGTCCGGGCTGGTCTCAACAATTGCCGCCAGGTTTGAGACCGTTTCCAGCAGGAGCGCGTTGTCCAGACTTGGACCGAGCTGGTTGGCGACAATGCTGAGGAGATCCACCTCAGATTCCTGGAATCCCTCATCTGAAATCCGCCGGAGTGTTAGAAGACCAACTGCGGCCTCATCCGTGAGAAGTGGGACGGTGACGGATGATGTGAGGCCGAGCTTTGTGATCTCGCCGTCAGAGTCTGGCTCTTCCGGGTCGCTAAGGTCGTCTGAAATAACCCGTCCCAGTCCAATTGCCTGTGTAGCCGTGAGGGTTCGCGTGGTTGGAAGAGGCAAATCCGCCCCAACTCCGTACGCCACCCCGCCGCTGAGTTCGCCACTGGCCTGATCAACAGTACGGACAACGCCGCGATCAAATGGAAGGTGCTTCTGGAGCGTCTGGAGAAACGTGAGGCCCAGATCCTCAACGCCAAGGCCTGACAACCCTATGCGAGAGATATCGCGCAGCAAGTCCATCTCGTTTGTTTGAGTTGATTCAGGCATAACGAGAGCCAGGCATCTTCATGAGGATTTCTGACGTCAAATTGTGTGCGCGTAGAGATGGGGTTCCTACCTTCAAGCCACACCGGTAGTTCCAGACTAAACCATTACCCGGAACGTTGTCTGAGGCATGTTCAAGTCGTTTTCATTGAAACGATTCATCCTCAACGAGGTGATGTCGATGCTTGTGGACTCGCCTTCAAGCATTAGCTCAGCCATGGCAGTTCCAACCGCTGGAGAGAGTTTGTAGCCGTGTCCGCTAAAGCCGGTGCAGATGTACATACCACTGATTCCGTCGACGGCATCCATGATGGGATGAGAGTCAGGAGTCTCTGTGTAGAGGCCTGCGTAGCCGTGGGTGTACTGAGCGTCCTCGATTGCCGGAATGCGGGCTGTGAGACGCGACCAGACGTCGTAGAGATAGTCCATTGATGCGCCGCTGCGGTAGTTGTCCGGATCGGCGTCGTGGACAACGTTTCCGTTGCCGACCAGCGTCAGGTCAGCTGCTTCTGGCCTGAAGTATGTGAGGTTAGCCATGTCAGCGCCACCGGGATGGAACGGGATCGTCTCCAGGTTGCGTTTCAGCAGAAACACCTCATGCCGGGTGGCCTTCAGAGGGAGGTCAATGCCGTGATCAGTCATGAACTTCGCAGACCATGGCCCGGTTGCGACGATGGCGTTGCCGCAGTTGATCGTCTCACCGTCCACCACCACTGATTCGACGCGATCGTCAACAACGTTGATGGCTGTGACCTTCTTCTCAAGCTCTGCCTCGGCACCAAGCGCCCGGGCAGCGGTGACCCATCCGATCGCTGAGCCTGAGGGGTCGCCATACCCAGACTCAGGCTCGTATGCGACCACCTCATCCTCGCCGACCACAAACGACGGTGCAATTTCGAGGGCCTCTTCCCGTGAAATCAGATCAACGTTTACGCCGCAGGCTTTCTGCATCGCGATGTTTGATTCAAACGTTGAGCTGTACTCGGGGCTGGAGAATGCCATGAAGCCTGTCAGCGTCCATCCGGCGTCGCCGTGGCCCACCACATCGGACCAGTTGCGCCATGTATCCAGCGACTCCCATGAGAGACGCGTATTGACCTCCGTGGAGTAGTGCATCCGGATTACGCCGGACGAGCGCCCGGTAGATCCGAACCCCAGCGTGCCCTGCTCAAGTAGCAGCGCAGTTCCCGCACCGCGCTTCGCAAGCTGATAGAGGATACTGGCGCCCATAACTCCGCCGCCGATCACGATGTAGTCAAAGCTTCTTGTCATGTGTGGGCGTGCCTTTGTTGTTGGGACGGAGAGGGAGCGGGAGATTGTGCGGCCTATGCTACCGCGCCATTCGACATTCTCGAATCCACGGTAGCGGCGGGTCTGTGACTCGCTTCCGCCGCGAATGAGATAAGTCGTTCGATGGTTTGCTTTGCCGGAAGAGCGGGTCTTAGACCCGCCGCTACCGTGGGTGGGTGCGTGATTCGGAGGAACGGGTTTACGTCGATATTGTGCGGGTTGTAACGCGAAAACGGCCCGGAAAACCGGGCCGCTAACGTGAATAAGCGTCTTAGAACTTTTTGACTTCTACTCCGGCGGCGTCCTCTACGTAGTGGAGGATTCCACTGTGGTCTTCTTTGCCGAGACCCTTCTCAACCAGTGATGTAAGTACCTGCTGCAGGTTGGCGGTTACTGGAAGTGGGATGCCCAGTTCACGGGCCGTTTCCATGGCGTTGTTGATGTCTTTCTGGTGCAACTCAATCCGGAATCCGGCGGTGAAGTTGCGGTCGTACATCATGGGGCCTTTGGCGTTCATGACGTTGCTTCCTGCAAGTCCGCCTTTGATGGCGTCCACCACGGTCTCCGGGTTCACGCCTGCCTTGGTGGCCAGAGCCAGCGCTTCGGCCAGGCCATGGATGTTGGCGCCAACGACGATCTGGTTGGCGAGTTTGGTTACGTTGCCTGCTCCAACCTCTCCGCAGAGGACTGAAGACTTTCCAACAATGTCGAACATCGGCTTGGCTCGCTCGAAGAGATCGGCCTTGCCACCAACCATGATGGCGAGGTCCCCGGAGATAGCGAATGGCTCTCCACCGGAGACTGGTGCGTCAACGAAGCCGACGCCTGCCTTTTCACATGCCTCACCAATTCTCTGTGAGACGCCGGGGGCGATGGAACTCATGTCTACGATCAAGTCGCCGGGTGATGCGCCTTCAAGTGCGCCATCTTCGCCTGAGATGGCAGCTTCTGCCTGGGGACCGTCCTGGACCATCGTGATGACGATATCCGACTTTGAAGCAACCTCTGCGCACGTTGCAGCGGCTGTTCCGCCAGCGGCTACGACCGGCTCGATCGCGGCTGGGAATACGTCAAATGCAGTCACTTCATGACCGGCGTTGATTATGTTGATGGCCATGGGCCGACCCATGATTCCAAGGCCGATGAAGCCTAGTTTTGTCATTTGTTTCCTCCGCAGATGTTTCGATATCGCTCAGAGCGCGCTATTTTGGGCGCGTCTGCTGGCAATCAGTATTTTGAGGTGGTCAGGATACTACGCCGTGCTAGATGGGAAGGAGGAAGCCGAGGTTAGTCGTCGTCCTTCCAGAATCTCTCCTCCGTGTAGGCGTATCCCGTGTCAGTCAGCTTCTCGCGCAAGTCCTCGATCATTCCCGGATGACCGCAGGCGTACACGATGGTGTCTTCAGTTGGGATCTTGGCATCTGCGAGATAGCCCAATACCAAATTGTTGATACGCCCCCCAGCACCAGTCCACGCCGTGTTTCGATCTTCGTCCGGGCGACTCACAGACGGGAAAAAGGTGATTTCATCGTGCGACTTCGCAAGGTCAATGATCTCTTCGTCGTACCCGAACTCGTCCAGGTAAGAAGCGCCCTCCAGGAGATGGAACTGGTCACCGCCTCGAGGTGGGCTCTCCAGATACTGCCGCAGCATACTCACGTAAGGAGTCACACCGGTCACGGTTGAGACCATTACGTGATTCTTGTAGTCCGGCTCAAATACGAAAAGCCCCTTCGCGCGTGGTCGAATCGTGACCTCATCGCCAACCTTGAGTGTGTGGAGCAGTGGCGTCAGCTCGCCGTAGGGCAGGGGGATGTACTCCACAAAAAGCTCAATTTCATCTTCACTTGGTGAGGATGCGATTGAGTACGGTCGCTCTACTCCTTCAACTCCAATGGTGCAGTATTGGCCGGGCTTGAACGGGAATTTGTCTGCTGGAGCCAGCCAGAGCTTAAAAAGGTCATCGGTAAGGTCGATTCGGCGAGTGATTACTGCCGAGGAAAAACGGCCTTTGAGAATTGGATCTGCTTGTTGCGTCATATCCCCTCAGAATGTTTTAGGTTCTGGCGTCAGGCGTAGTGACAATGAAAGGTCGTGCGGAATAGTACCGGGATTCGGCTTTGAGGGGAAACGCAGACACCTCAAATACGTACTGGAATCACCTGTTTCCGGGTAGCTTGCAGTTGTAGACTCCGGTCAGAGTCCAAATATGACCCTGACGACATCGCCTGACGAAATCGGTAAATAAGTCCCCCAAACGCGAGGATTGAAAAATGGCTAGAACTGCCCAGGGCGTCGCATACAGCCTGACGATGCGAGCCGAGTATGAGAATAGTCCCGGAATGCTGGGCAAGATTACTTCTACAATTGGCGGCGCCGAAGGAAGTATTGACGCACTAGACGTGGTTTCGGTGCGCAATGGTCACATGATACGCGATGTCACGGTACTGGCATCAGACGTGGATCACGGCAACTCCATCCTGCAAGCAGTGCGGGCGATGGACGGCGTGAAGATTATCAACGTGTCTGACCCGACATTCCTGGCTCACTTGCAAGGCAAGATTGAAGTGAAGAGCCGGGTGGCAGTGGAGACTCGCAACGACCTTTCGATGGCATACACGCCCGGTGTTGGCCGCGTATGTATGGCCATTTACGATGAGCCAGAGGCGGTATGGTCGCTCACCAGCAAGGCACACACCGTTGCTGTAGTGACGGACGGAACCGCGGTCCTTGGTCTTGGCGATATTGGTCCTGAAGCCTCCATGCCCGTGATGGAAGGCAAAGCCGTCCTTTTCAAGGAGTTTGGGGGTGTTGACGCCTGGCCGATCTGTCTGGACACAAAAGACACAGAAGAGATCATCAGCATCGTCAAGGCAATAGCGCCCGGCTTTGGTGGAATCAACCTTGAAGACATCAGCGCTCCTCGCTGCTTTGAGATTGAAGATCGCCTCAAGGCAGAGCTTGATATTCCCGTATTTCATGATGATCAGCACGGAACAGCCGTGGTTGTTCTTGCCGGGCTGATCAACGCTTTGAAGGTTGTGGACAAGAAGCCTGAGGACATCAAAGTGGTCCTGGCAGGAGTTGGAGCGGCTGGCACAGCGTGCGCCAAGGTCCTGATGCGCTATGGGGTGAAGGACATTGTCGGCTTCGACCGCGGCGGCCCCCTGCACAGGGAGCGTGATTTTTCCGACAACAAGTACAAGCGGTGGTTCGCGGAAAATACCAACCCCAGAAATCTAACTGGCGATATGCGAGAGTGCATGGTTGGGTCTGACTTCTTCCTGGGTCTTGCTGGCCCCGGTTTGTTGACCACTGAGGATGTTGCGGTCATGACCGACGACGCAATCGTCTTTGCTCTGGCGAATCCGACGCCTGAGATCTACCCGGAAGAGGTGCCAGCGAGCGTCCGGGTTATGGCAACTGGCCGGAGTGATTACCCAAATCAGATAAACAATGTGCTCTGCTTCCCCGGTCTGTTCAGAGGTGTTCTGGACGTCAGGGCAAGCACTATCAACGAGCCGATGATTGTGGCCGCAGCACAGGCAATCGCCAATGCGATTCCTGATGACAACATTAGTGAAGACTTCATCATCCCAAACGTTTTCGATAAGTCCGTGCCGCGAAACATCGCAAGAGATGTGGCTGCCGTTGCGCACGAAACGGGAGTTGCCCGTCGTTCACGCCGTCGTGATACCAAGACATACTCCCCATTCAAGATCAGGTAGAAACAAGCTATGATCGCCACTCAGGATTGAATTGATCGACGAAGGCGATAGGCTGAGATTTGATTCTCGGCGTGGATGTATGGCAAAAACTTCTGACGTTGTAGTTCTTGGCGGTGGAGTAGTTGGATGCGCCGCCGCATACTTTCTTGCGGGTGAAGGCCTCTCTGTCACCGTAATTGAACGCGACTCAATCGCCAGCCACGCTTCCGGGTTTGCCTACGGTGGCCTGACCCCTGTGATGGGCGTGTACATCGACGATCCGCTTGTGCCGCTGTCGAGGCATGCCGATGAGATTCACGCTGAACTTGCAGAGGTTCTGCCTGCTGAGACCGGCGTCGACACCGAGTATCGCGACAAACCTAGTCTGACGCTTGCCACCAGCGAGGCCGAGATCCCGGAGATCAGGATGCTCTACGACTGGCTTGCAGAGCATCATTCGGCAGATGTTGATTGGCTTGAAGGGGCAGACCTGCTCGCCGAGGAACCTCGGATTAGTCCAAAGATTCCCGTGGGTATGTACACGGACCTGTCGCATGAAGTTGAGCCTTACAAGTTCACACTTGCACTTGCCACCGCTGCTGAACACCGCGGTGTGGTGTTTGATAACACTGAAGTCACAGGACTGCGCTTTGGGGACGACGGTGGAATAAAGGGCGTTGATACGACTGGTGAGTCATACGATACCGACGATGTGGTCGTCGCCATCGGGCCGTGGTCGGCTGTTGCTGGCGAGTGGGCCGGTGTGAAAGTGCCTATATCGCCACTGAAAGGCCAGATATTAAGGCTCGCGGCGCCAGGTGATCCGCTGTCGATATCTCTTTCGTGGAAGGGCAACTATGCCACCACGAAACCAGACGGGCTCCTCTGGGCAGGCACAACAGAGGAAGAGGCCGGATTCGATGAGAATCTGACCACCGATGGACGAGATCAGATAATGGAATCACTCGTTAGCGTGCTCCCATATCTTGCAGACGCCAGATTGTCACGGCAGACGGCATGCCTGAGGCCCGTCGCACCGGACGGCTTGCCAATTCTAGGTCAAATTGGCGATATCCCCGGCCTATGGATCGCCACCGGAACCGGCCGCAAGGGAATTCTGCTGGGGCCGGGAATGGGACAAGTGATCTCAGACCTAATTGTCGGCAAAGAACCGCTGATCGACGTCGAGCCGCTATTGCTCGACAGGTTTGCGGAGTAACCGGATTCGCTCGTTTCGACTCCCCGGACTCGGCCGTAAACCACCGCGTGGAACTCAGCTTCCTCTCGAGTTAGGGTCAGCCGAGGGGCTCCCGAACTCATCGATTCTCAGAAGAATCGATACATCATCCGTAAATCAGCGAGTCGTTGAGGTTCTCTCAACGCATTTGCCCGAACTGACCCTGCCCAAAGTGAAGGTATCCAGCCGGATGCGTCGCACGCTGGGCTCATATCACCAGAAGAAGAAGCAGATAACGCTTGGCGCTCACCTGCTTGCCTCGGGCACGGCAGAAGAGATTGATGAGATTCTTCTGCACGAAGTTGCCCACGCGATCACCCACCATAGATTGCCCAAGTCGGGTGCTCACGGAAAAGAGTTCAAGGCGACCTGCATAGCGCTGGGAATCCCGCCCAACAGGACGGTGAAGTTCCCGGTGCTGGAGTGGGTGAAAAGTGAGCGCATCGCATACGAGTGCGAATCATGCGGCCACATGTCGCTGCGGAAACGCAAACTGCGCTCAATTCGGGGCGACTGCGGGCACAAGATCGCGCCCCAAGGCGGCTATCTGGTAGCCATATCGGAGAGCCAGTCGCCGATTATCCTGGGGACCGTGGGGCTGGGAAAGCGGCACTGAGCTGGCTCTAAGGTCAAGTCAGACTCATCGCACTTTTGAGCGGTAAGTCTCAATATGTTTTAGTATCGCTGCACTATGCCTTCTGAGCGTGTAATGCGACGTATAGACAGACTCCTTGACCGCATTGACGCGGCCGAGTCCGAGCAGTTGTGGGACCAAGTCCGCACGCTGTCGCTCGACGTGCTGGACGTCGACGCTGAGAACGATGAGGCGAGTGCCTACTTGAGAGCTGCGGAACGGCGGCTTGATAGTGACGGTTTTGAGGAGTCATCGGCAGCCACAGCAACAACCGGAGCCCTTGCGCCTTCTGACACCCCGAGTTCGTTCGACAACGGCCGCTACGAGGTCAAGAGTTTGCTGGGCGAAGGCGGCAAGAAGAGGGTCTATCTGGCGCACGACACCACGCTGGACAGGGACGTGGCGTTTGGGCTGATCAAGGTTGAAGGTCTCGATGCAGACTCTCGCCGGCGGATCACCCGTGAGGCGCAGGCGATGGCGCGACTTGGTGATCACCCAAACCTCATGCCTATCTTTGACCTGGGCGAGGAGAACGGTCAGCCATATATGGTTCAGCCGCTCGTGGTTGGTGGTGACGTTGAGGGGCTCATCGAAGACGCCGAAGACGGTAAGTTGTCGCTTGAAGACGCGCTGCGGATTGCCAGCGAGATATGCAGCGGCCTGGAATTCGCACACGGGAAGGGGATCATTCATCGCGACCTGAAGCCTGGGAATGTGTGGCTCACTCAGGATGGCACTGTTCGCATAGGCGACTTTGGGCTGGCGCTGTCACTTGATCGGTCACGCCTCACTCAAGAAAAAGTGATGGTCGGTACCGTCGCCTACATGCCGCCGGAGCAGGCCACAGGTGGTGAGGTCACGGCACAGGCCGACCTCTACTCACTTGGCGCAATGCTCTACGAAATGGTGACCGGTAGGCCGCCGTTCATGGGCGACGATGACATTGCCATAATCGGTCAGCACATCAACACGCCGCCGGTTGCACCGAGTTGGCACGCGCAGTCTCTGCCGCGGGCGCTTGATTCGCTCATCATGCGCATGCTGTCCAAGGACCCCGCTGGCCGTCCTGAGAGCGCCTCCGAGCTTCTGCAGGCACTGACTGCCATCGACCCCGCGGAGACCTCCGCTGCGCATGAGCAGGAGCAAGGCTCGCTTGATTCGATGTCTGCCGGAGTGTTTGTCGGGCGCCATCATGAGATGGACCAGCTCAAGGCCTCATACGAGGAGGTTCTTGGCGGTCACGGCAAGATGGTCGCGTTGATTGGTGAACCGGGCATTGGAAAGACCCGTACTGCACAGGAGCTTGCCACCTACGCCAATATGCGTGGCGGTCAGGTGCTCTGGGGCCGCAGCTACAGGGCGGTGGCGCTCCACCGTATTGGCCATGGGTGCAGGCCATTCGAAGCTATGTGGCAGAGCGAGAGCCTGACGTTATACGCCGCGAGATGGGCAGCACAGCGTCTGTAATCGCTGAGATAGTGCCGGACGTGAAAGAACGTCTGCCGGATTTGCCTGCGCCTCGACAGATCGATGATCCAGAATCGGTACGCTTCAGGCTCTTTGACTCAATATCCACGTTCCTCAAGGCGGCTTCCGCGACTCAGCCAATAGTGCTGATGCTGGAAGACCTTCACTGGTCAGATAAGCCATCACTGAAACTGTTGGAGTTTGTGGCCAGGGAGCTAGCCAACTCACACATCATGATCGTGGGCAACTACCGTGACATGGAACTCAACAGGAGGCATCCGCTATCGATTACGCTGGGGGAACTGTCGCGTGAGCGCCTCTTTGACCGTGTTCTCCTGCGTGGGCTACAGAAGCACGATGTTCGCCGATTCATTGAGGTCGCTGCCGGTATTGATCCGCCTGACTCGCTCGTTGACGTCGTCCACACGCAAACCGAGGGCAACCCTTTCTTTGTCACGGAGACAGTCCGACTTCTGATCCAGGAAGGTGACATCACCGCTGGAGCAGGGTTGGAAGGTGGAACCAGTTCATGGGAAGTGCGGATTCCTGAAGGGGTTCGCGAGGTTATTGGCCGTCGTCTGGACCGGCTCTCTGAGCGATGCAACGAGGTGCTAACCATCGCAGCGGTAGTAGGGAGACAGTTCCGCTTCGGCGTTCTGATGAACCTCATCGACGATGCCTCCGAGAACATGCTTCTTGATGTTCTGGACGAAGCACTGGAAGCGCGTATTATTGAAGAGGTGACCTCGGAAATAGGCCTCTATCAGTTCTCGCACGCCCTGATGCAGGAGACGCTCACATCCGAACTTTCTGCCAACCGTACAGTGCGACATCATGCTCGTATCGCCACCGCGCTTGAGGAGTTCTACGGGAGCGACGCAGTCGATCACGCTGCTGAGCTGGTCGAACACTTTGCTGAGGCAGAGGTCATGCTTGGCTCAGAGAAGTTGGTCCACTACAGCATGGGTGCAGCCGAGGCGGCGGCCACCGCTATCGCCTGGGAAGAAGTCCTTGCCCACTACCGCCGGGTGGTCCAAGCAGAATCACCTCCTGCGGACGCAAGGATGTTGGCTGATGCGAATTTCGGAATTACGAAGGCCTCGGTGTTTCTTGACAGACAGGACGAAGCCGCTGATGCACTAACTGCCGCATTCGACGGTCTCGAAGAACTCAAGGACAGGGATGGTGTGGTCAATATTTCCACCCACAGATTCACAGCGATAACTATTCGGCTAAACGAGGCTCTTGGCCCGATTCTAAGAGCGACACTGCAGTATGTAGATCCAGACGGTAACCAGGCGGGTGAAATTCATGCAGGCCTCGGTTACGCCCTTGTCGATCTACCCGGGCGGCTTTCTGAAGGTGAACAGCACTTTGTTGAGGCGCTAAATATTGCACGAACCACCGGGGATGTTGAGCTCAAAGCCCGCGCCCTTGGCTACGGGCTAACATCGGAGACCAGAAATTCCCGATACGAATCCGCTCTTGAAAAATGTGATGAATTGATTCAGTTGCAACCTGAGTTGTCTGACAAAACATCTGTTTGGCGTGGGTATGGGATGGGTGGGTTTCTATATTCATTCGCAGGCGAAACTGATCTGGCGATTGAGTCTGACGAGGCCGCGTTGAGAATCGCGAACGAAATGGGCGACAAGCGAGTAACTGTAATTGCGCTTCAGAGTCTGGTTGTCGTTGCGGCCTACACAGGAGACTGGGCAGCGGTGGACTCTTACATCGCACAGGCAAGTTCCAGTGCGGACTATTTCGCGACATTTATGGAGGGGTGGTTGGCGTGGACTAATTTCGAGCGCGGTGACTTTGATGAGGGTGAAGAGGCTGTTCGTCGCATTTCTGGATCCCAAGACAGCGTGCAAGTGGGTGCACTATTTAGAAGCCTCTGTCATGCCGGAAGAGTGACCGGCAATCCACACTATCTTGAAGAAGCAAAATCTACTGCGGAAACAGGCGAACTCCATTACGGGGTCGCGATAAACCAGAAGACTCTGGTGTTGGCAGAAGTTGGGGTGGAGCTCAACGACATTCAACTGGTCGAATCGGTTTACGATGATCTGAACTCTTTGCCAACTCCTATATTTGGCTCCACAAGGGGAGAAGTATTCACAACTCAGGCAAGGGCAGCCTGGGCTATTGGGGATACTGCAAAGTCGGTTGCTGATTTTGAATCAGATCTCGCCACTTCCCACGAGTC
>CAUZJA010000066.1:0-12533 GCA_963579925.1 Dehalococcoidia bacterium
TGGGCCATCGTCGCGGAACTTGGTGAGCAGGGTAAGTCTGTGCTGCTGGTGACGCACAATGTGCTGGAGTCTGAGCGGGCGGTAAACCGGCTCGCAATCATCAACGAGGGCACGGTGAAAGCCACCTTCACGCTGGCGTCACTGAAGGGCGACGCGCAAGACAGTCTGTGCATAGAAGTAGTCCTGGAACCGGGTGCAGTGATTTCAGATGTACCGTCGCAAATCGACTACGTGCAGGTAGGCCGACGCCTCATCGCCACAGTAGAAGGTGACGAGATTATTGGCGCGCTGGAGTGGGCCAGAAAGTACCAGCGAGAAGGCATCGTCGAGGAGTACTCGCTGGGGCCGTCAACACTGGAAGACGTCTACGTAAAGATGGTTGGTCCGGACGCGGTGCCACTCGAAAGTGGAGCCTCAAATGGGGGCGGATCATGAACTGGTTCGCGCAGTATCGACTCATGATCAAGTGGCAGGCACTGAACCTGAAGGTGATCCTGCCGTTCATCATGGTCATCCAGATTATGGTTGGCGTCGGCACCGTGATCGGCTACTCGTTCTTGCTGCCCGATATCGACTCCATCACCGGCAAATACTTCGCCACAGGCGCGTCGACGCTGTCACTGATAACGCTCGGGTTGGTGTTCGTGCCGCAAGGTGTCTCTGAGATGAAGCAGAAGCAGACGTTCGAGTACATATGGGCGCTTCCGATATCGCGCTTTGCGTTTGTTGCGGCCGACTTCACTATCTGGTTGGCGGTGGTGTTGCCAAGCGTTGTTCTGACGCTATTTGTGGCTTCGTGGCGGTACGACTTTGGCCTGGAGATATCGCCTCTGATCGTTCCGGCATTCCTGCTGACGGCGCTCACGGGTGTGGCGCTGGGCACGTCGCTGGCACACCTGAGTCCTTCTCAGGTGCTGACCGGCGTGGTTACGAACGTGCTGATCTTCTCGCTGTTCCTTTTCTCACCCATATACTTCCCAAACGACAGACTCCCGTGGGTAGTGGAGAAGATCCATCAGGGGCTACCCATCAAGTACATGGGCGATCTGGTGCGAGGCACTGTCACGACGGGTATCAACGATGATCTTGGTCTGGCATTCGCCGTGGTGGGGGGTGGTGCGTGCTATCGCTGGTCATTCTGTACCGGGTGGTTACGCGGCGGGGTTGATCGAGTATGGGTTTCCGATGTGGGCGGCAATAGCTTACGGGAATTGACGCTATGCTAGGGCCAACATCAGCACATTCGAAGACTGAATAACGAAAAGGAAAGACGTCAAATGCAGACAGTTCCGTTTGGAAGCACCGGCTTCAGTGCGACAAGGTTGGGCGTAGGACTCTCTGAGATTCGCGGAGCAGGGCCGGAGAAGGCTTCTCAGGTTCTCAACAAGGCGCTGGATTCAGGGATCAATTTCCTGGATACGTCAACTTGCTATGGCGATAGCGAGGACCTGGTTGGTGGCGCGGTGTCCTCTCGCCGTGACGAGTATTTCCTGGCAACGAAAGCCGGTCATGCAAACGAGCACACCACTGGTGAACCGTGGACTTACGAGATTGTCGTGTCATCTATCGATGCATCTCTTCGGAGGCTTCAGACGGACCACCTTGACCTGGTTCAGCTTCACTCCTGCGAAATAGACGTTCTCGAAGAGGGCGGCGTGATTCGAGCACTTGAGGAGGCACGTGATGCTGGCAAGACGCGGTTTATCGGCTACTCCGGCGACAACGATGCGGCGCACTGGGCTGTGGACAGCGGCAAGTTCAACACGCTCCAGACCAGCTTCAATCTTGTTGAGCAAAAAGCTCATACGTCGGGGTTGCTGAAGAAGGCCGCGGCCGGCGGCATGGGCGTGATCGCCAAACGCCCCATCGCGAACGCCGTTTGGGGTGTGGCGCGGCGCGAGGGGCACGAAGGCGAAGTGACCGGTTACGGCGCTGTGTACTTCGACCGTGCTCTGGAGATGACCGATCTGGGTGCGATCGATGGCGAGCCCGACAACGCCATCTTGGCGTCACTTGGCTTCACGTTTGCACATCCCGAGGTGAGTGTGGCAATCGTAGGCACCGCTAACGACACCCACATGGCATCAAACATCGAGATGGCTAACGCCGGTGTGGACATCCCTGGCACCGTTGTTGACGAACTACACCGACGGTATCAACAGCTTGGATCTGACTGGGAGCAGCGAACCTAGTTCAGGTCTTTCGGTTCTGGGCTCTAGATCCAGCTCACAACATCTTCCATCGGCTGGCGCTGGGCGCGTGGCACGCGCTCAGGCTCGCCCATGAAGAGGATGCCGACCATCTCCCATGATTCGTCCGCTCCGATAACTGAGGCCAGGCCTTCCAGTTGCGTTGCGCGCCCAGTGGACCAGCCGACCGCAAACCCATCGGCATGCGCGGCCAGCGAGAGATTCTGCACGGCGCATGAGGTCGCCGCGTAGTTTTCTTTTCTGGTTACTTCATCGTCGCCAACCAGCGAATATACGTACACAAATCCCGGGGCGCTCAGGATCTCGTCTCGAGACGCGTCCGCCGTTTCATTGCGCTTGGGTTCAGGGAGTTGTTCCGATGTGGCGAAGGAGTGATTTCGGCACATTTGCGCAACTTCTTCTCGCTTTGCACCGCCGTGCTCCAGGACGATAAACCGCCACGGCTCGGTGAGGCGATGATTGGGCGCCCAGCATGCTGCCTCAAGCCATCCGGTGAGTAGATCTCTGGAGATCGGCTTATCCGTGTAGTCCCGCACGGTGCGGCGTGTCCGGATCGCTTCTAATACGGAGTTTGAGCTCATAGTTCGTTGACTAGTCCTGCCATTTTGAAGTCATTCTTTACGACGCCGCCATGATCGTGGCTCCAGAAAGAAACAGCAACCCGGCCCCACTCGGTCACGATTCGCGGGTGGTGATCCTCCTTCTCAGCCAGCGCTCCCACCTTGTTTGTGAACTCTAAAGCCGCTGCGAAATCCCCAAACTCAAATGATTTAGTTAATTGATTCATTCCATTCTCTTCACCGATTTCCCAGCCGGGAACAGAATCGATCCGTTCAGATATCTCAGAGTCTGTTAATCGAGGCATTTGTATCGTTCTCCCTCATCCTGATATTGCTATGTGAAAGGTGGCGGGCAATTTAGAGGTGTCAGACCACTATAAATTGCCGTTTTCTGCACCCGTGTTCAACTTAGATGCAGATGACCCTAGGAACTCGTAACAATTTCTCACAGATGCGACTAATGCGCCGCACTCCAGCCTATGCCACCTACTCGAAGCGTATACTCCGGGTTTGTGCCGCTGGACGTCCCGCTATCTTTCGGCCAATACGTGATTGGACAACCGCTAATCAGGGAGAGGAAAAGCGATGTCATCGACCCTCTCAGAAGATCAGCGACGCCAGCAAACGCGCAAGCGTCGTAGCACTCGTACCCGGATCACTGGATCAGACCTGACTGGCGCCAGTGCTGTATGGCGAATCGTCAGAATATCGGCGAGCTACAAGTGGCATCTCCTTGCTGCAATCTTTCTAGCGATAATTTCCTCTGTACTTCAAGTGATGATCCCGCGCCTGTTGGGTGAGGGCGTTGACCAGGCCTTCACGCTCATTCAAGACGGTGGTCAAAACGAAGACCAGATCCGCTCACTCCTCTGGGACACCGCTTTGCTCGTGATCCTGGTGTCATTTCTGCGGGGCACAACGGGTTTCGGCACGATGTTCCTTGGTGAGACACTAGCGCAGCGCGTGTCCACTCGCCTACGGATGATCTTCTTCGACAAGCTTCAGGCGCTCAGCTTCAGCTTCCACGACAACGTGCACACCGGCCAGCTAATGTCTCGTGGTCTTTCCGACATTGAAGGTGTGCGGATGTTCGTGCAGATGGGGATGGTTCAGATATTCCGCGTAGTCTTCATGATTGTTGCGGCCGCCGTGTTCATGCTTTTGCTGGACTGGCAACTGGCACTCCTTAGCCTTTCATTCATTCCGTTCATGGTGTTCAGAAGTACCAAGCTGCGATTATCTCTCAGGGTTTTCTGGCGCCAGATTCAAGACATACTTGGCGAACTCTCCACCAGCATGCAGGAGAACCTGGCTGGCGTGAGAGTTGTTCGCGCCTTCTCCGCCCAACGCTATGAAGAGAAGAAGTTCGACACTATCGCCCGGGAGTTTGTTGACCTACGAATGAAGGCGGAGCGGGTTCACGCACGCGGCAGTGGATTCATTTCGTTCTCGTTCATCATGGCGTGGGCGATCTTGCTCTGGTTCGGTGGCTCCAAAGTCAT
Source organism: Dehalococcoidia bacterium (assembly GCA_963579925.1). GTDB lineage: Bacteria > Chloroflexota > Dehalococcoidia > Lucifugimonadales > Lucifugimonadaceae > UBA1151. The sequence continues at coordinate 4,273 of CAUZJA010000066.1, forward strand.
CGATGGAAACATGACCATTGGTGAGTTGGCTCAGTTCTTCACCTTCCTGGCACTGCTCAGGTTCCCAGTGCGAATGGTGACGCAGATTGTGAATTCCACAGCGCGCGCAGCATCCGCTGGGGGGCGCATTTTTGAGATATTAGACATCCCTCCCTCGGTCAACGATGGCCCAAATGCGCGACCACTGGAGATTAGCGACAGTGTGGTCAGATTTGAGGATGTCTCATTCCACTACGACGATACGGCGGCACTTGAACACATTTCTTTCGAGGCAAGGCCAGATCATACGGTCGGCATCGTTGGTCCGCCGGGTAGCGGAAAAACATCCGTCGTCCACCTGCTGCCTCGGTTCTATGACCCTACTTCCGGCCGCATAACAGTGGATGGGGTAGATATCAGGGAGGCCGGTGTCACCAGCGTACGTCGCTCTGTCGGAATTGTTGAACAAGATCCATTTCTCTTCAATGGTTCAATCCGCGACAACATCCGATATGGCGAAAACGACGCTAGCGATGAGCGCGTCATTGCAGCAGCAAAGATGGCGCAGATTCACGACTTCATAATCGGCCTGCCTGAAGGTTATGACGCAATGATCGGTGAGCGTGGCGTGGGCCTCTCAGGCGGTCAGCGTCAGCGAGTTGCGATTGCGCGTACGTTGCTGCCCAATCCTGCGGTGTTGATATTTGATGATTCCACATCCAGCGTTGATGCTGGCACTGATGCACGCATTCGATCAGAGCTTCTGAAGGTATCCGAAGGACGCACGACGATCATTGTGGCTCATCGTCTTAGCTCGCTCTCCCATGTCGACGAGATTCTGGTGCTGGACAGCGGAAGAATTGTCGAGAGGGGCAACCACAATGAGTTGATGGCCCTTGATGGTCGGTACCGTGAACTGTACGACCTGCAGCAGACTCAAGCCGCGGAGATCGACGAATAGTGCCGTCAAATGAAGACCAGAAGAGGCCGTCGAACCAGCGCGATCCGCGCGCTGAGGTCAACAAACGTCCGGCGGAAGTAGAAGAGGAGCACCAGACTCTCCATGAGTCTGATGAGGAAATTTTTGCCGAGCTAGATAGCACGGTGTTCAGGCGGTTCTTCTACTACACAAAGCCCTACAAACGCGAAATGCTCATCGCCCTCCTGGCGGTAGCCGGCTTCACAGTTGCGAACCTGTCGATACCTCTCATTATTGGGTTTGGAATTGATGGTGCCATTGAAGACGGCGACAAGTCTCTGCTGGCAGTGTTGGCAGTAGCGATGGGTGTGGTGGCATTCGGCTACTGGATCACCCTCTATCTGCAACACATCCTGATCAGCAGGATCACGCTGGAAGTCTTGTACGACATTAGGGCAGATATGTTTCTGCAGCTTCAACGGCTGGGAATGTCCTTTTCCGACAAGACCCCGGTTGGCGGTTTGATGTCACGAATGTTTGGTGACGTTGGTGCGCTTCAAGAGATGCTTGAGTCGTCGATTGAAGTGATTGGTGACTTGCTGACGCTGGTTGGAATTGTCGCCGTGCTTCTGTATCTGGACTGGCAACTCGGGTTGATCACAATGGCAGTCATGCCCGCTCTCATTCTGGTTCGAGTTCTCTGGCAGCCGATCGCCCGAAAAGCTTTTTTGGTGATGCGCAGAAACTCAGCAATCATTGGCGGTTACCTGGACCAAAACGTCAGCGGGGTCCGGGTTATCCAAGCGCTCAATCGCGAAGATGTGAACCACGATGAGATGGACGGCAAGGTCCACACGTTCTTCTGGTCCTCGGTCAGGGCAGCTCGTCTGGGTGGCATTCTCATGCCCACAGTTGAAGTGATGACAGGCGTGGCCCTGGCACTGGTCATCATCATTGGTGGCGGGCAGGTGCTTTCGGGCGAGATGGGCGTTGGCGTGATGATCGCGTTTCTGCTCTACGTGCAGCGCTTCTTCGAACCCATCCGCCAGTTGACCATGCACTACGCAATGCTTCAGCGCGCTGTGGCGTCCGGTCACAGGATTTTTGAGCTTCTGGATATTCCGGTTGAGATTGCCGACAAGGAAAACTCCGAACCCATTGGCGATATTGATGGATCTGTAGAGTTCCGCGACGTTACATTTGGCTATGACGCCAGTCGCCCCATCCTCAGGAATGTCAGTTTCGCAGCGAATCCGGGTGAGACCGTCGCGATCGTAGGACCAACAGGTTCAGGCAAGACGAGCCTTACCTCGCTGGCCCATCGCTTCTATGACGTTCAGGGCGGAGCTGTGCTGCTGGGCGGAATTGATGTGCGAGACGTTGTCCAGGAGTCGATTGGCAGCGTGATGGGGATGGTGCTGCAGGAGCCCTTCTTGTTCTCCCAATCCGTGATGGAGAATATCCGCTACAACACCCAGCACGCCACCCGCGAAGCTGCCGTTGAAGCATGCAAAATCATTGGCGCTCACGATTTCATTATGCAGCTTGATGATGGCTACGATTCCGTACTGGAACAGCGAGGCACGAACCTATCGGTTGGGCAGCGTCAGTTGCTGAGTTTTGCCCGGGCGCTGGTTGCTGATCCAAAGATTCTGGTGTTGGATGAGGCCACGGCGAACATCGATAGCTACACAGAAAAGATCATTCAGGAAGCGCTGCTAAAACTCCTGTCCGGGCGTACTGCGTTGGTGATCGCCCACCGTCTATCCACGATCCGAAATGCTGACAGGATTGTGGTTATTGAAGCCGGAGAGTTGATCGAGCAGGGCACTCACGATGAGCTCCTGGCACTCAGTGGTCTCTACGCCAGGCTGTGGACCACTAACTACTCGTCATTTGACGATATAGCGGGCAATGCGGACGACATGATGGGCGCTCCTGCCGCCAGCACGTAACTCGCCAGGTAGCTAAATACTTATCTGGGCTGACGCGGTCATGTCGCGATGTTTTGCGGTGGGGAAACAGTGCCGATTGCTTCGTGCTCATGCAGATGGCAAACGCACCTGATTGAGAGTGCCAGGGCCCGATCATAACTTTTCAGGCATCCGGCTGTGCACGGGGAAACCTGCCACCTTTCTGACGATCTGGGAGTGTCCTTTTTGACGAAAACTTGACCAAAACGCTGATGGTTCAACTCAATTCTGACTCTTATACTTAATCGAGATACACGAGCGTATACTGAAAAATTGTGTTGAAGTAGTGCTACCAGCGCCCCGCCCGGTTTTGACGAGACGCGATAGCCTGATCTAGATGCAGACGAGGATTTGTCACGACAGTAGCAGCATCAGGACAGGACCCGGCCTCAAAGGCCGCCCGCGAACGTAGAAGCAAGCGGATCCGCATCACTGACTCCGAACTTACGGGGGCCGGTGCTGTTTGGCGTATCGCCAAAATGACGCTGGGATATAAGTGGCATTTTGGTGCCTCCGTGCTCGCCGCCATAATCTCCTCAATTCTCTTTCTGCTCATTCCGCGCCTGCTTGGCGAAGGCGTGGACAAGGCCTTTCTGGCCATCCAAGATGAAACCATAACCCGATCCGATGTGCAGGGAGATCTGATCACAGTCGCCCTGCTGGTGATTCTTGTGTCAACTCTGCGCGGTACGTTCGGCTTCTTCCAGATGTATCTTGGCGAAACGCTGGCGCAGCGAGTTGCATCACGCATGCGCTTGATCTACTTCGAAAAGCTCCAGGCGCTCAGCTTCAGTTTTCACGACGGGGTTCACACAGGGCAGTTGATGTCCCGTGGACTTTCGGACGTTGAAGGCGTTCGCATGTTCGTGCAGAGCGGAATGGTGCAGGTATTCCGCGTAGTCATCATGCTCGTGGCGGCGGCAATATTGATGTCATTTCTGGACTGGCAGCTCGCTCTCATCAGCTTGAGCTTTGTTCCATTCCTGGTGCTCCGCAGCGCAATGATGCGGCTGCGACTCCGAGTGATCTGGAAGCAGATTCAAGATGCACTTGGGGACCTTTCCACCACCATGGAAGAAAACTTATCTGGCATAAAAGTAGTCCGGGCATTCTCTGCCCAGCGATATGAGGAAGCGAAATTTGACGTCGGCGCCCGTGAGGTCGTTGACCTGAGGATGAAGGCCGCCAAGATTCAGGCTAGTGGCGGTACCGCTATGTCCTTCGCCTTTCTCGTCGCCTGGGCGATCGTGCTCTGGTTTGGCGGTGAGAAGGTCATTCAACAAGAGTTAACGGTTGGCGAACTCGCACAGTTCTTTACCTACCTGGCAATTCTCCAGTTCCCGGTTCGGATGATCCCAATGCTGGTCAACGCGGTAGCCCGTGCGGCTGGCGCCGGTGGCCGCCTCTATGAGGTACTGGACATTAATCCCGCGATTGCAGACAAGCCCGGTTCCAAACCGCTGAACATTACGGGTAGTGTCGTGAAATTTGAGGACGTTTCATTCGGATACCACGGCGTTCCAGCACTAGAGCACATTAGCTTTGAAGCGCGTCCGGATCACACAATTGGCATTGTTGGCGCACCCGGTAGCGGTAAGTCATCAATCGCCCATCTTTTGCCTCGGTTTTACGATCCTGACTCCGGTCACATTACAGTTGATGGCGTTGACTTGACTGATGTCACCACACGATCAGTCAGAAGCGCTGTGGGCCTCATCCAGCAGGATCCATTCCTGTTTGACGGCACCATCAAAGACAACATTCGCTACGGCGAGATGGAAGCCTCAGATGAGACTGTCATTGAGGCCGCCAAGATTGCGCAGATCCATGATTTCATCGATCAGCTTCCACTGAAGTACGATTCAGAAATTGGCGAGCGCGGTACCGGCCTCTCAGGCGGTCAGCGACAGCGGGTAGCGATTGCCAGAACTCTCCTCACTGGCCCACCGGTGCTTATATTTGACGACTCCACTTCAAGCGTGGACGCCGGAACTGACGCTCGTATCCGTCAGGAGCTTGGCAGGGTGGCAAAGGGGCGCACGACGATCATCATTGCGCACCGTCTCAGCTCGCTAATGCACGCGCAGGAGATCCTGGTGCTTGACACCGGCCGCATCGTGGAGCGAGGAAATCATGATGACCTCATTGCTCTGGGTGGCCGCTACTCCGAACTGTGGAGCCTGCAGCAGAAGCAGGCCACGGAGATAGACGAGTAATGGCATCTATCTTTAGAAAACTCACTCCTGGGAAGTCTGACAAAGATCGCGAGCGACCTGCCAACGCGGCAGAGGAACACTCTCGACTTCACGAGTCTGATGATGAGTTGTTCGCTGAGTTGGACTCAACCGTATTCCAGCGATTCTACTACTACACGTCCCCTTACAAGCGTGCTCTGCTTGTTGCCACTATCGCGGTCCTTGGCTTCACGCTTGCCAACCTGGCAGTACCGCTGATCGTAAAAATTGGCATTGACAGTGCTATTGCCAACAAAGATTCATCGCTGCTGGCAATCGTTGGCATCGCGCTGATCGTTACGGCGCTGATTCAGTGGGTAGCCAACTACCTGCAACGAATTCTCATGACCCGGCTCGCGCTTGAAGTTTTGTATGACATTCGGGCGGATATGTTCATGCAGCTTCAGCGCCTTGGTATGTCTTTCTCAGACAAGACGCCTGTGGGAAGCCTGATGGCACGAATGTTTGGTGACGTTGGAGCGCTTCAGGAGATGCTTGAATCTTCGCTTGAGGTGATTGCTGACCTTCTGACCATCGTTGGCATCATCCTAGTGCTCTTGATTCTAGATTGGCAGATGGCGCTCATCGCGCTGTCCGTAATGCCGCTTCTCTTCTTGATCAGAGTCGTCTGGCAGCCTCTTGCTCGAAAAGCTTTCCTGCGTATGCGACGCAACTCTTCCATTGTGGGTGTCTACCTGGATCAGAACGTCAGCGGAATCCGGGTGATCCAGGCATCAAATCGACAGACTGCCAACGAAGACATCATGAGCGGCAAGATCAGCACATTCTTCATGTCTGCCAACAAGGCGGCTCGGCTTGGTGGCGTGCTTATGCCAACGGTGGAACTACTCACCGGAACAGCGCTGGCACTGGTCATCATCATTGGTGGAATGCGGGTGCTTGACGGCGAGATGGGAGTCGGCACGATGATCGCCTTCCTCCTCTACGTGCAGCGCTTCTTTGAGCCGATTAGGACGCTCACGATGCACTACGCAATTCTCCAGCGCGCCGTGGCTTCTGGACACCGCATTTTCGAGTTGCTTGATATCCCAATTGGTGTCAAAGACAAAGAAGAACCTGTGACGCTCAATGACCCTCAGGGTGAAGTGCAGTTCAAGGACGTTACGTTTGGCTACGATCCGGAACGGCCCATCCTGCGCAACATCAATTTCACGGCAAGCCCCGGCCAGACCGTAGCTATCGTGGGCCCAACCGGCTCAGGCAAGACCAGTCTCATGGCGCTCGCCCACAGGTTCTATGACGTTCAAGGTGGGCAGGTTCTGCTTGACGGGGTAGACGTTCGCGATATCAAACAAGACTCCATTGGGAATGCCATGGGCATGGTTCTTCAAGAGCCGTTTCTGTTCTCACAGACCGTGATGGAGAACGTCCGCTATAACACTCGCTATGCCACTCGCGAGGATGTGGTGAACGCTTGTAGGACGATAGGCGCGCATGACTTCATCATGCAGCTCGATGATGGCTACGACACGATTCTCGAGCAGCGCGGCTCCAACCTGTCGGTTGGTCAGCGACAGCTAATCAGCTTCGCCCGTGCGCTGGTTGCGAACACAAAGATTTTGATCCTTGATGAGGCCACGGCCAACATCGACAGCTACACAGAGAAGGTCATCCAGGAAGCGCTGCAGAAGCTGCTGACTGGTCGAACAGCGCTAGTCATCGCACACCGCCTCTCAACCATCAGGAACGCCGATAAGATCATCGTCGTGCAGGCCGGTGAGATTGCTGAAGTCGGCACACACGATGAGCTGATCGAGCTTGACGGCCTCTACGCGAGCCTCTGGACGACGAACTATTCTTCGTTCGACGATATCGCCGACAACTCGGACGAAGTCATCGAGGCACCAGCCGCCAGCACGTAGCAGAAGCGGAGCTGTTACTGGCGGTGAGGCCGCGGGGATTAGCCCATCTGCTCGCCATCGAAGTTAGCCTTCCTAACTGCTCATGCGCAATTAAGCCTTTTGGGATGACCTTGGAGGGGACTGTGAAAGTGCGGTAAGCAGCACGTGCTCAGCTTACTTCGCTTATCATGCTCGGCACTATGCCTTCTGAGCGAGTACAGCGGCGAATTGACAACCTGCTGGATCAGGCCGAGACAGCGGTCGAATCCACGGAATGGGATCGCGTTCGGGAGCTTTCCGACGCTGTCCTCAGGGTCGATCCTGATAACGAAGACGCAAAGTCCTTCCTCCAGATAGCTGGAGACGACCACCCCTCCTCGGCTGGCGAAGGCAATCCGATGGCTTCTGTTCCATCTGTCGGTCCCTCCGAAGTTCCCACGTCATTCGCCAATGGCCGCTACGAGGTCAAGAGCCTCCTCGGGGAAGGCGGCAAAAAGAAGGTCTACCTTGCCCATGACACTACCCTCGATCGTGACGTCGCGTTCGGCCTGATCAAGGCAGAAGGTCTGGATCTGGAAGGACGCCAGCGAATTAACCGCGAAGCACAGGCGATGGCACGATTGGGCGACCACCCTAATCTCATGCCGATATTTGATCTCGGTGAAGAAAATGGCCAGCCCTACATGGTCCAGCCGCTCATGGTCGGTGGCGATGTAGAAGCACTGATTTCGGGCGCAGATGAAGGCAAGCTATCTCTGGAAGACGCATTGCGCATTAGCATTGAGATATGTCGTGGTCTGTAGTTCGCCCACGCTAAGGGCATCATTCACCGGGACCTGAAACCCGGCAACGTCTGGCTCACGGATGATGGCACTGTTCGCATCGGCGACTTCGGCCTGGCACTCTCACTCGACCGTTCCCGTCTTACTCAGGAGAAGGTCATGGTTGGTACGGTCGGTTACATGCCGCCGGAGCAGGCCGCGGGTGGCGATGTTACCGGGCAAGCTGACCTCTACTCCCTGGGTGCCATGCTCTATGAGATGGTCACCGGCCGTCCACCATTTATGGGTGACGATGACATCGCCATAATCGGCCAGCACATCAATACCCCGCCAGTCGCGCCAAGTTGGCACAACCAGTCACTCCCTCAGACGTTGGACTCTCTCATCATCCGCCTGTTGTCTAAGGACCCGACCGAGAGACCAGATAGCGCTACAGAACACTGTGGTGGTCCCGGTCGTCTGAACAGCGATGTGGGGTGTTATAAGTGGAATCTCCTGCCGTAGATTACGCT
>CAUZJA010000067.1:0-12329 GCA_963579925.1 Dehalococcoidia bacterium
CGACCGCAGTTCGCCTCAACGCGACCCGCGGAAAAACAAAAACCTTGATAGGCAACCGAAAATCGCAAACGGCAGCCGCAACGGCAGCCTGGCTATCTATTCTCAGAATTCAGCCCCCAAGGCCACTTCAACGCGCCTTCTTCGCACCCAACGCCGCGCCGCCATGCTCCGATACATGATCGCCTCATCAATCGTGGGCGCGAGGAAAGGTTCCCTGAGGAAACTCGAAGGGCACCTTTCCGGCATCCGAAAGCCACGCTCGGTCACCACGTAGGGGCACATTGCATGTGCCCGTGCACCGCACCCCGCTCCATCAAACCCTCAACTCAACCGGCGTCTTCCCGCGCAGGAAGTCAAAATCACACCCGCCATCTGCCTGCAACACATGCTGCGAATACATCGCTCCGTAGCCGCGGGTGTACTGCGGTTCCGGTGCCGTCCACGCCGCCCGGCGTCGCTCCAGTTCAGCCTCGTCGACCAGCAGATCCAATCTGCCGTTCGGCGTATCCAACAAGATCATATCGCCGTTTTCGACCAGGCCCAACGGCCCGCCCACCGCCGACTCTGGAGTCACGTGTAGCACCACCGTGCCGAACGACGTTCCACTCATGCGCGCGTCGCTAATTCGCACCATGTCCCGATGCCCCTGCTGGAGCAACTTCTTCGGCAGCGGCAACATGCCGCTCTCAGGCATCCCGGGTCCGCCAATCGGCCCGGTATTCTTGAGCACAAGAACGTCATCTATCGTCACATCTAGATCGTCAGAATCGATACGTGCCTCAAGGTCATGGTAATCCTCGAACACTACTGCTCGGCCGGTATGCGTGAGCAGTTCCGGTGACGCCGCAGTGTGCTTGATCACTGCACCATCCGGCGCCAGCGAGCCCGTTAGCGCCACAATTCCGCCTTCGCTGAACAGTGGCTTCTCGATGGTCCTGATCACCTTGTCATTTGTGACCGTCGCATCGGCAATATTCTCACCCAGAGTCTTCCCGGTAACGGTCATCTCATCAAGGTTTAGCAGTGGCGAAATCCTGGACAGAATCGCCTCCACACCACCGGCATAGAACAGGTCCTCCATCAGATACTCACCAGATGGCTTCAAGTTCAAAATCATCGGTGTCGTCTTGGAAAGATCGTCGAAGTGCGACAACGGCAGATCGATCCCCGCGCGGCCCGCAATCGCTATCAAATGGATGATCGCGTTCGTCGAGCCACCAACTGCCAGCAGGAACCGAATCGCGTTATCGATCGACTCTGGCGTGATGATGTCAGACGGCTTGATACCTTTGTTGACCAGATCAACAATCGCTCTACCAGCCTGCTCCGAGTGCACCTTGCGACGAGAGTCAGCGCCCGGAATCGTGCCACCGCCGGTGAGGCTCATACCGATGGTTTCCGCAATTCCTCCCATCGACGATGCCGTACCCATCACCATGCAATGTCCCGGCGACCGGTAGATCGCCTCCTCCATGGAGTCATACTCGTCCTGCGTGATGCGGCCAGCCCGCAACTCCGTCCAGTAGCGGCGGCAGTCCGTGCAGTTGCCAAGATCCTGCCCGCGCCAATTGCCTTTCAGCTGCGGTCCGCCTGTCACCACGATTGCGGGCACATCTGCGCTCACTGCTCCCATCATCATCGCTGGCGTTGTCTTGTCGCAGCCCGAGAGCAGCACCACGCCGTCCAGCGGCGCCGCTCGAATCATCTCCTCCACGTCCATGGACATCAGATTACGCAGCAGCATAGACGTCGGAGCTATGAAAAACTCGCCCAGAGAAATAACCGGGAACTCCAGCGCAAAACCACCAGCCGCTTGTACGCCGCGCTTCACGTGCTGCGCCAAATCCCGCAAATGAGAGTTGCAGTGGGTCAGCTCACTCCATGAGTTGGCGATACCGATTACCGGCTTGCCTTTGAACTCGTCTTCGCCGTATCCCTGCGCCTTCAGCCCGGCCCGATGCAGGAACCCCTCAAGGTCCTTCGGCCCAAACCACTCCTCGCTGCGGAGCATTGAATTCCCGTTAGTGTGTTCTGGCATGTGACCGTCCGTGGTGGGGCTGAGTTGTCGTGAGTTCATTCGATAGGGCCGGTAATGTAGCACGAGATCGGCCGTTTGCCGTGATATCGTCTCTCTATATGGCACCAGAAAGTATCGCAACAAATACGCGCTCCCAAACCAGGTTTCCTGAGATCGATGTCGCAGGCGCTCCCCGCGAGCTTGGCCAACAGATTGGCGAAGCAACTCGAGAGACCCTGCCGTCGCTGGTTGACCATGTTCTAGCGCGGATGAATCAGAACCGAGATATTCCACTCGATACAGCGGATGTTCTGAAGGCCGCCGATAGCTACTTTGCGACCGTTGAGCAGTACTCAGTCGATATGGCTGAAGAGCTCAGAGGCATTGCAGAAGGCAGCAACATGTCACCAGCACAGATCATGCTGATCAACGCCCGTGGTGAGGTTCCTCACCGCATCGGCGGCGGCTCAGCGCCATGGGAAGGCTGCACGACTATCGCCGTCGAGAAGGAACGCGCGTCTGCGGGCGTCGGACTGGTAGGGCAGAACTGGGACAATGACGATGAGATGCGTCCGTTCTCGCTGGTCATCAAACGCCGCCCAACCGGCAAGCCAGCCAACATGACGTGGGGTCAGCCTGGGTTGATCGCTTACATGGGCCTGAACGACGCCGGGCTTGGCGTGGCGTTGAACGCAATCCCCGGCTCGATGAACGTGGATGGCCTGCCGTGGTATTTCACGGTCCGAGGCGTCTACGAGGCAACAGACATCGCCAGCGTCAACGAGGCCATAGACCGTATGGACCGCGCCCGGCCCGGAAATCTGGGAATGATCACGCGAGAGGGCGCTGTCGACTTTGAAGTGGTGGCTGGAAAGCAACGCATGGTTCGTGGTGATGACGATGGCCTGATGGTTCACACCAACCACTGCCTCCATCCTGATCTGACGGCGCTGAATGAGAACACGACTCTGTACGGCCAGACATTTGATCGCAAAACACGCTCGCACTCGATTCTGGACACCAAAACCGGGAAAGTTGGCGTGGATGATGTGAAAGCCATTCTTTCCGACCACGAAAACCACCCAACATCGATCTGCCGCCATCCAAACGACCACCCAGAGTCGGGATCAGACCGAAGCGTCGTATCGATGATCGCTGAGCCAGACGCAGGCCGAATGCACGTCACAAACGGCAATCCATGCGAGAACCCATACGAGGTCTACGAACTCAATTGATCCGTTTGGTTTCGCATGCTTAGCCCAACCGTAATTCGCGTCTCCGGCATCGTCCTGGTCCTGGGAACGCTGCTGTTCATCGTGGCAGGAGTAATCGGCAGACCAGAGGGTGAGACCCCCGCCAAAGCAGCGCTCATCGGGCTGGTATTTGGCGGTCCGATATCGGCACTGGTCGGAGTCATCACCGGTTTCATCTGGGAGAAGCTCTTCGGCTCCATCAAGGCGGTAGAGCACCTCGACTTCCGAAAGGGTAGACGGCCTGTGCGCCAGAACCCTGAGCCCCAGCCTGCGGAACCCGACCGAGATCCTGATCTGGCCGGCCGCCCCGAATCCCCCTCAGAACGCAGGTTCACCGGCAAAGGCGGCGGCAAGCGCAGGCGGTAGTGTTGATCATCGCGGTAGATGCCTGCGCTAACATGTCTCACGCCGCTAATATATTGCTATCTACCGCTCCTCATTCCGAAAGAACATTTCCACTCTATGGGTGCTGACGGCGATACTGACGCTAAGGGAACAAGGCTCCCCGAGCCGTCCGATTTCCCCGTCACGTGGGGCGACGATGAAGAGCCCAAACTGCTCTGGACGTGGGATGAGTTTCATGCCCCGCTTCCGGCTTCGACGATGTCGATATCAATGGGGCAAGTCACTCGCACCGGCATGGGGCGAGCCACCAAAGAAACCGGAACTTACTCGCCGGGTGGCTTGAGGAAGTTGAACAACGGCTTTCCGTACGCCGCATCCACCGCTCCAGACCCAACCGCCGAAGAAAAAGCCGAGCGCGAACAACTCATGGACGCAGCTTTGGACACCGCTCTCGACAACTGGCTCAATGAGTGGCGACCCGGGTTGGAACGCGACCTTGAGCACATGAAGTCCGTCGATCTCGCCAGCCTCAGTGACGCCGAGCTATGGGACACCCTGCAAGAGTTCCTAAAGCTGAACAGTCACCACTGGTATCTCCATCACCTGCTCGTGATGCCCGCAATGAATGCTGCTGACCGACTCAAGGGTGTGTATCTCCAGATCATGGGTATGGAGGCGGAAGATTCCGCCCATATGTTGCTCAAGAGCGACAACTCAAAAACCGTGCAGGCAATTGAGACGCTGGATGCCCTTGGCGCAGGTGCGGCCGCATTGGAAGAAGTCGCGTTGGTGATCAAGGGGGAGCGCGATGCCCAGAGCATCATCGAGGCGTTAGGCCAGTTTGACGCTGGTGTGAAGTGGCTCGCTACCTTCGACGCCTATATCCACGAGTTCGGCTATCGCCCCGGTGGCTACGATCTTGTGTTCCCAACGTGGAAAGAGAACCCAGCGGCCTCGTTCGACCTGATTCGTTCACGCCTCAATTCCCCCGAAACGACTGGCAACAACGAAGCTGAGTTGCTGGCCATCAGGAGCGATCTGCTCGATGCCGCACGAGAAAAAGCATCGTGTGATCCAGGACTGCTGCAGAAGTTCAATGCATCGCTATCGCTGGCTGAGGATCTCTGGCCACTCAAGGAAGATCACTCCTACTACATAGACCAGGCAAGCCACTCCATTATTCGCATCACTTTGGCTGAAGTTGGCCGCAGACTCGCCGCAAACGGCTCGCTTGAGCAACCTGACGATGTCTGGTTCATTGATATCGAAGAGGCGGAGCTTGGCATCAACGGCAACGCTCCATCCAATCTCCAATCTATCGCCAACGAGAGGCGCTCCGAGCGCGACGTAAACTTACGTCTCACAGCGCCCAAGTATCTGGGCACCGCTCCCGCAGACCACGAGGCGTTGCAAACACTGCCCGGTGCAGCAGTTCAATCGCAAGACGGAGTCACCGCGCTCAAAGGCACCGCGGCTTCAAAGGGCGAGGCAACCGGCATTGCAAAAGTGATCCTCTCGCCAGATCAATTTGGGAAACTCAACACTGGCGATATCCTCATCTGCCGAAGTACCGCTCCAATGTGGACACCACTTTTCCGGGTTGCGGCGGCACTCGTATCAGAGGCGGGCGGTGTACTCTCACATCCTGCAGTCGTCGCCCGGGAAGTTGGCCTGCCAGCAGTGGTTGGCGTTAGCGGAGCGACCACAATTATCAAAGACGGACAGACGGTTACCGTTTCCGGTACCGACGGATTGGTGCACATAGTCGAATGAACTACTTTCTCTCCTTTGCAGATTCCACCTCCCCAGACGTTGTTGGAGGGAAGGGCCACGGCCTGCACAGACTGGAATCGTGGGGATTTCAGGTTCCCGAAGGATTCGTTGTGCCTGCAGATATCTATCGGCAGGAACTGGCGGCAAACAACATCAGCCTGACGCCGGAACAGATTGACGGTGCCTCCGAAGAGGAAGTTCTCAAGATCGCCGCTGACATGAGAGCATCAATCAACGGGATGACCTTAAACGCAGAGTTCACTGCGGAAATTGGCGCGATATGGGATTCGATATCTGGGAAGGGCGACGGCGATATCACAGTTGCTTGCCGCTCTTCTGCCAACGCTGAAGACTCGGCTGCCGCAAGCTTTGCGGGTCAGTACCTCACGGTGCTTGGACTCCGCAGCACTGAAGAGGTTGCCGGTGCCATCAGGGAGTGCTGGGCATCCATGTGGGAAGATAGCGCTGTCAGCTACGGAACAATGGGTGGCCACATCTTGAGCGACCTCGCGATGGCCGTGGTGGTGCAACGCGTGGTTCCCGCCGACGTCTCTGGAGTTGTCTTCTCAATGAACCCGATCATGGGCAATCGCGATGAGATCTACATCAACTCAAGCTGGGGACTTGGTGAGGCGGTCGTGTCAGGTCTCGTGACTCCAGACACCTACGTCATCAACAAAGATTCTATGTCGGTATCATCGCAACAGATATCGGCCGTCAAGCAGATTATGTTTGTTGTTGGTGATAAAGGGACCGCGTATCAGACCGATGTGCCAGCATCTGAAGTTGGAGCCCCAACCCTGACCGAGGAAGCGGCTGTGCAAGTGGCGACTATCGCTCGGGATACCGAAGACAAAGCTGGCGTGCCGATGGACCTTGAGTGGGCATATGAGGGCGGCGAACTGTACGTGCTACAGGCCAGGCCGATTACCGTGCTTTAGTCGTTCGACACCTATCTCTTTCGACTGGTCAGCCCCAGAGAAACAAGCACTGACCCGACGGACGCGATCGCAATGATTACAAAGAGATTGTCGAATCCGCCCGTCGCAGTCTCAGACCCACTCAGCACGCCAGCAATAATCGCTGATCCTGTGATGCTGCCCAGATAACGGTTGGTCGAATAGATTCCCGAGACGACGCCCGCGTGCTCGGCTGGTACCGACTCAACCGCACTCACCTGCATGCTGGATACGGCAAGACCAAGCCCAACGCCAGATATGAACAACGCGACCACGAGATTCGGCGTGGCGATGTCCGCGCCGCCGGTCAGCAAGATGAATGCTCCTACCGTGAGAAGCAGCATGCCAGCGAGCACTGGCGGTCTGCGCCCAATGCGATCTGACAATCGCCCTCCAATTGGAGCAAGGCCTGCGCTGCCGACCGAAAGCGCTGTCAAGATCAGACCGATTTCCAGCCCGGAGACGCTCTCGCGCTGAGTGAGGAGAAGCGGGATGGCTATCAGCATCATGTACATGGCCATGTTGCTCAACGCCACTCCAGAAGAGGCGGCGGAAAATGATCTATTCAGGAAGAAGCGCGGCTGAAATACCGGATCAGAGTGACGTGACTCAAAGACCAGGAATCCAACAAATCCAATACCCACTGCGACCGCCCAGATCAGAACAACGATATCGCTAACACTATCGCCCTTCAGCCCAAATATCAGCAGCGATGCACCTGCGATCAGGACTACGGGCAGCAAGATTGCTCCGACGATATCGAAGCGTTCGTCAATGTGCGTTTTGATTTCCGTTCGGGGTAACCATTTCCATCCGACGTAGAGCAGTGGAATAACCACCGGGACATTCATCAGAAATATCGCACGCCAGCCAGCCAACTCCACCAGCAACCCTCCCAACGGTGGCCCAGATGCTGCAGACACTCCTGCGACCGCGCCGATCATGCCAAATCCCTGCGCACGTCGCACCGCCGGAAGGGTCGCCCGCACAAGCGCAGAGCCATTTGGCATCACTGTGGCGATGGTGAGCGCCTGAAGGAGCCGAGAGGCCAGCAGCGTTGGATAGTTTGGTGCTGCGGCCGCGAGCAACGATGCGATGCCAAATCCAACAATGCTCCACAGGATCAACCGTCGCCGACCGAATCGATCGCCAATCTTTCCGGAAAGCGGCTGCACAGACGCCATCGCAATCAGATACCCAGTGATAAGCCAGCCAGCGTCCATAAGGCTCACAGAAAAATCATCCACGATGCCTGGCAGTGCGACCGCGATCATCGTCGAGTTGAGCGGCGCTAGAATAATTGCAAGCGCGACGAAAAGCGTGACCTGCTTCTCCAGGTCGCTTACCGGAACTTTTGACGCGGATGCGCCCGATGAACTGCTATCGCTCATGGCAATTTTTAGGCCTCCGTTCGTGCGAACGGAGGCCTGCTTGAAACCGCTGTAATTGCTCGAAGTGAGCGGACAGGTTTCAAACCTGCCACTGCATCACTAGGACAGAATGCGAACTTCGCCTGCCGTTCCATCCACCTCGATGGTTGCGCCATCAGAAATATTAGGTGGACCGCCGAAGAATCTCGTGATCGCTTTGCCGACTGGATTGTCTGGCGTAGGACCGTAGTCCGTACCAATGAATGGCGGGCAATTTACGCTGGCCCACTTCTCCATCTCCGCTTTCTCATCTCCGACCTGCTGCTGGAAATCGCCGCCACCGGTGAGGCCGGAGCGAACCGTGTCAGGCACAAGGTAAAAGACATCACTACGATTAGCGATGACGCCCTTGGCTGCGAGCCTGTCTCCGAGCGCCAGGAGTACCTGTCGAACATAATGCAAGCCACCCTGGTCGATCCAGAAGTTGTGATCTTCCTGGATACGGCTACCCTCGCGTCCTGAGTTGAGGAACATCTCGAATGCCCCTTTGGCCTCGTCAGGGTGGTTGGCCAATTTCTTTCTTGCAGCTGCGGTAGCAGCATCACGCGTCTTCAGCTGCTCCACATGGTTTGCGCGCGGGTCTTTTGCTCCCGAAGCCATATTTTCTCTGATCGCCGTGAGAGCTGGTGTTGGATCTTCCGTCCAACTTGGAGCGGCGAGTTCGATTACTCCATCTGCCCGGTGGCCATACGTGTTCATGAGAGCCTTTAGCTCTTCAAGGAACTGACGGCCTTCAACTGTCCCAACAAAGCTGGATAGAGCAGCGTTGGTGGACTTAGTGCGAATCGGGTTAGCGACAGACGGTATGTCCTTGTACTTCTGTGCTAGGTCAAAGAGCTCATATCCAACTTCGAGGCTGATGTTGTGGTCAGCCTTGATTAAGCCATAGGCATCGAGTTCGGTGCTGCCCTCAAAGAGATCAAGGTACATATCAACAAACATGCTGACGCCAGTGAGAAACGGCACGCCAACGTGGAAATGAACGTCCCACAGGTCCGCGTAGCGCACGAACGTTTCATCCATGTGAGCGAGAAGCTCTTCGTCTGTGGCTCCTTCAAGATCAAATGCACCCCAGAAGTCGTGATGAGCTTTGACCCTTGGTAGCCACTCGCTCTCCCACTTCTCATGAAATACGGGTAGCAAGCTTTTCAGCGTTGCCTCAGCATGTGCCCCGGCCTCTTCCATGCCTTCTGGCGGCACGGTTGGTACGGCGGCATTGAAGTAGTACGTGTTGAAGCGATCGCACATGAGTGTGATCGGCTGGCCCGCGTTCTTGAAGCCGCGTGCCGTTCCCTCAGTCCACGGATTAGCAGATATCCACCCGGTCATGGGGGTGATTGGCTCCGGCGCGTGCATCTTGTCGAACATCCACGGCTTGTGGGAGTCTTCTGGGTTGGGCCAGTCGACGGCAAAATCGGGTGATATTGGAAACGGTTTGGGTTCTGGGTGCTCGTGAGCCATTATTTTCTCCTGATATTGATGCAGCGTTCGCACTGAACAATCTGTACTGCATCGGGGAGCCGAATCTTAGCATGCACGGAGGGTGAGCTTTACTGGTTCAGATGTCGGCGTACAATCGCCGCAATCGCCTTACAAGGACACCTCGAAAGTTGATCGGAGTCTCGATATGAAAATCAAAGAAGTGAAAACGTGGGCAGTCGAGAACCCACCGCCGCATTTTGGTGGCCCATTCTGGGTGTTTGTGAAGCTCACCACGGACAACGGAATATCAGGCTACGGTGAGGCATATGGTGTGCCGTTTTCGCCCAGCCGAGTGCGATCGCTTATCGAAGACGTCGCCGAGCGGCACGTAATCGGCCAGAGCCCGTTCCAGATTGAGACGATGTGGCGAGTGATCTACTCCAGCGGCTTCGGACAGCACCCGGAGTTCACGATGGGCGGCATTATCAGCGCACTGGAGATCGCCTGCTGGGACATCGTGGGTAAAGCGGTCAATCAACCCGTCTACAACCTGCTGGGCGGGAAGGTGAGCGACAGACTCCGCTCGTACACCTACCTGTACCCGGAAGATCCTCCACCGGGTGAAATGGCCGTCACCGATATTCACTCCGACCCTGACATTGCTCCCAAGAGAGCTGAGTACTACGTCGATAAGGGCTTCACAGCCATCGGGTATGACCCGGTGATGCCGATGGGCTCATTCGACCCACGACAGATTTCGTTAGAGCGATTGGACAACGCAGAGTTGGTTACAAAGAACCTGCGGGATGCTGTGGGCAGCAAGGCTGACTTGCTGGTCAAGACGCACGGTGAAATGACAACGTCTAGCGCCATTCGATTGGCGAAACGTCTGGAGAAGTACGACCCGCTCTGGTTTGAAGAGCCGGTCCCACCGGAGAACAAGAATGAGATGGCGCGTGTCGCGCACTCCACCAGCATCCCCATTGCAACCGGCGAGCGACTGGTCACGAAGTATGACTTCGCCGAGTTACTCAACAAGCAGGCCGCCTCCATTCTTCAGCCTGCGCTGGCGAGAGTTGGCGGGATTCTTGAGGCCAAGAAGATCGCCGGTATGGCGGAGGCGCACTACGCCCAGATGGCGCCTCACCTCTATACCGGTCCAATAGAGGCTGCCGCAAACATCCAGATTGCAACGTGCAGTCCAAACTTCCTTATTCAGGAAAGCATCGGAATGTTCGAAGGCTTCTACGCTGACGTGTTGAAGAAACCAATCCAGTGGCAAGATGGCTACATCATCCCGCCAACAGAGCCGGGCATCGGATACGAGATAGACGAGGCCGTGGCAGACGCCCACCCATACACAGAAAATAAGGTCTTCCCGCCAATGGAGCAGACGCCGTACGTAGCTGAGTTGGAAGGGCGCTAGAACCGCAGCAATCGTCTGATCGACGCGAGGAACCGCGCTATCGGGTTGGTGCTTGCTGCATGCGACCCGGTGCGGTTCCGGCGCGCTGTGCACTGCACACATGTGCAGCTGGGTGGGTGTGGGTTTTCTCGATAGTCCCGTTCTCGCAATCGAGTCTCCGTTGAGGCTTGGTTGTACTTGGTGTCTACTCTATTGGATGCATAAAGGGATGAGCGATCTACTCTTCATCCGCAACGGACGGAAGGTCAGATAGCGCCTGCCGGCTTGCAGACTCGGAGAATCCTTCAGCGGCCGTATCAGAGCCGTCCACGAATTCGTGGAATGCTTCGATGTCCAGGTTTGAGTTGGCGCTGAGAACGCAGAGTATGTTCTTTCGCTCGCGATTCTCCTTGGCTGCAAGCGCTTCGTCGATCACGGCCTTCACGGCGTATGCCGATTCCGGCGCGGGGATAACGCCCTCTGCACGAGCAAATATCACGGCTGCTTCTAAAGCCTCGCGTTGCGTGTAGGAGCGTGCTTCAATCTGCTTCTCACGATAGAGCGCGCTGATTAGTGGCGACATGCCGTGGTAGCGCATACCGCCAGCCCGCATCTTCGGTGGCATGTAGCCCCGGCCCAACGTGTACATCTTGATCATGGGTGCCAGACCCTGCGCGTCGCCATAATCGTAGCCGTACTGACCTTTCGTAAGGCTGGGATACTCCGCAGCCTCCACGGCGATGAAACGAGCCTTGCCCAGCAGGTCTTTGTAGAACGGGAACATCAACCCGCCAAAGGCGCTGCCGCCTCCGACCGCTGAAATCAGGATGTCTGGACGACCTCCAGCGCGTCGCATCTGACGCTTCGCTTCCAGCCCAATGACTGTTTGGTGCAGCAACACGTGGTTCATCACCGTGCCCCACGCAAACTTGGTATCGACATCTTGGCTGGCATCTTCGAACGCGGCGCTGAGTGCCAATCCCAGTGATCCCGGGGAATTCGGATCCTGCTCAATCTGCTGCCTGCCGGATGCCGTGCGATCGCTGGGGCTGGGGATGACTTCGGTATCCAGCACTTCCATCACGTATCGACCGTGTGGCTTGTCCTCGTAACTGGACTTGACCATGTAGACAGACGAATCGAGATTGAACACATTCGTGGCCATCGCCAACGAAACGCCCCATTCACCGTTGCCCGTGCCCGTGACCAGCCGTTTCACGCCTTGCTCGCGTGCATAGTAGGCCTGCGCGACGGCTGTGTTTGCCTCGTAGGTGTATGACGTCACACCTTCGAGCTTGAAGAAGATCTTCGCCGGAGTGCCGAGTTCTTTTTCCAGGCGCTCAGCCCTGTGGAGAGCTGTTGGCCGCCAGTCTGAGTAGTACTCCTGAAGCGGCTTGGGGATCTTGATCTCCCGCTGCTCCTGCTCCAACTCCTGTTTGATCAACTCGTCTGGAACGAACGGCTCAAGATCGTGCGGGCCAAGTCGATATCCACTTGGACTGCGCATTGTTGGCGCTGGGAACGTCAGATCCGGGACGACGTTGTACCAGGCATCTGGAAAGTCTTTGCGTTCGGGTGCGATTCGCATTAATTTGCCGCCCTCTGATTGCTATCTGGCAAAAGCTTAACTGATACGGCGACTGGCCGATTGCCATGCAGCCCTTGGATATCCGGACGTATGTTCCTATTCTTGCAAATCATTCAGGGTCTTGTAAGTAGATATTC
>CAUZJA010000068.1:0-12255 GCA_963579925.1 Dehalococcoidia bacterium
TTTGTATATCTCCTTTCGTACTCTATTAAGAGGTTGGCGCGGTAGCGTCAGTGAAGATCTCGTAGCCCCACTCATCGCGGCGCTCACCGAAGATGTACTCATCGTACATAAACACTTCGTCAGCACCACCACCGATGTCTGGACGGCGACGAGTCTCGGCCAGTACCGAGTGCCCCTCAACGAGAACGATGGCTTGCTGGTGGAATACACCACCCTTAGCGTCGTCATTGGTATCAATGCTGATGTTGCCATCGGCGAAGACATTGCCATTGAACAACGTACCCGAGAATCCGTTTCTGACAATCTCAGCAGTCAGACCATCACTAATTCCAGCGGCTCCCTCGGCAGCCGTGGTAGCGATACCGGTCGTGAGCTGATCTTGGATATCTTTGATCTGGAACGGATGCAAAACGATAGAGACATTGCCGGGAGGGGCAGGCTCAGTCGTGTTACCAAAGATTCGAGAAACAGCAGCCGAGACGATGCCGACAGTAAGGGTCGTACCGGCTCCACCAAGTGAAACTGAGAACGAATCCAACTGCGTAAGACCGTCAACGTCCTTCTTACGCTGCATCGCGTTCTGGCCCAACGAGCCAATCTTTGCGAGCACGTTCGAGGACAGTCGCCGTCGCACACGGTCAGTAATAACCGTATGAATACCAGCAACTGTTGGCGTCAGCGTCAGAAGGGTATCTTCCATCTGCTGAGGGTTGTTGAGAACCGTCGCTTCAGTGACGCCCTGTGCCGTCAACTTATCGAGGCGGATCTCATTCCAACCAATGCCAGAGTTTGCTTTGAGCGTAACCTTGTCAACGACAGAGCTTGAAGTCATCGTTCCCTCATACTCGCGAACAATGCGAGCAGCGGCAATGATAGTCGGAAGACTGTCGGAGAGTGCTGTAGTAGTCGTGTTACCAGTGGTAGCCACGTAGTTCTCCTATTGCTTTTATAGTCCTAGATGTTCCATCACACGCCGCTTTTCAGTAACGGTAATGTCCCCACCCTCGCCATAGGCTTGAATGAGGCTTTCGATAGATTGATTCTGTCCACTGCGCTGCGGTGTACCGTTTCCGGCTGCACGCTTTTTTGCAGCAATCTGCTCAACTTTCCCAGCATCCTCGTTTTGCGAGTTTAGCCAGGCAAGAACGTAGTCTGCTGCTCGCGCTGGACTCCCAAGGCCAGCTCCAGTTGTCCAGACGTGTTGCGGGATAGTACTGGGGTTAATATTAGCCGCGCTAGCACGTTCCGAGACAAAGTTAGTGGCGTCATCCCATAGTTGCTTAGTGGACGGATCCATTTCAGTAGATTGCTCTACTGGTGCTGGTGTATTGCTGTGTTCGATGGACTTAAGCCGTCGTTCCAGCTCCCGTTCCTTCATTGACAACTTCAGGGAATCATCCACAATGTCCGAGGACATAATCACGCCTGAAAGTTCCGTAATCATTGACTCCAGTTGACCAACTCGGTCAACAGAAGCCGTATTCTCGGCATCCTGAGCCAATTTATCGACACGGGACTGGATGTTTTGAAGGCGGTTCAACTCACTGTTGACTCGGTGCTTCACAACATCAACGTCTCGGGTGCGACCTTCGACTTCTGTCAGGCGGGCGATTAGGGCATCAACGTCGCTTAGAGCATCCTCTACTTCAGGAGATTCTTCCGATGCAGTAAACCCATCTACATCAACTGCTCCGTCAACATCAGTATCGCCGAGGGTATTGGCGTCCTGATTCTCCGGAACATCATCGGCATCAATCTGCTGCTCAAGGATATCAATATCGGACATTTATTCTCCTACTGGCCTTGCGGCGAGTTCTGAAAGCGGGCTAACCGAGAATAGGTACAGTTACATATCCATTCTGGAGTAGCGCGTTATCTAGGGCTGGATTAGCCGTTCGCAATTGTCTTCGATTATTATCAGACTCACGCCTCACGCTGTCAATGAAGGATTGCAACTTCCTTGAGGCAGAGACATTCCCTTGTGACTCGGATCGCTTCAGGGCTGTTTCCAACTCCTGATAAGATCGGAACCCAGCAGAGCGAGCAAACCTACCCACTCTGCTATTAAAGGCTGCGTCTAGCGATGACCAGTAGCCTGATTCGCTAATAATTTTCTTATTATTGAAGTACCACTGAACCTCTGGTGGGTGTTCAGCCCCACTACGCTCATCAATGTGCCGCAGTTGATCGGCAGTTAGTGATGAGCGCAACTCTGCCTCTAGCTTGTCCTGAAGATTCCAGTCAATGACGCCAGGCGCGATCTCTGCATCCCTGAATGTCTGGTAAAAGCGCCCAAGTGCATCATCCGGTGCTGGCTCTCCAGTGTCTCCCCGGATCACCTCCCTCTTAGTAGCTGCTTCGAGCGATAGGGCGGACATAGCCTCCCTGAACTGTTTAGGCTCAATCAGCCCTTCCGAATACTTACTCTGTAGCTGTGACTCCTTTGAGATCCTTTCGCTATTTATCTCATTCGCCTTGACTGCCGACTGCGCTGAGGGGTCGTACTTAGCGCGCTTCTTTAGTTCTTCTTCGGCAAGCCTGAACATCTCTGGGTTCTCTTGGCGAAGAGCGTCACGTTCCTGTCCGGTAAGATCCGCATACGGCTTGTTGAATCTTCGTTGGGCAAGAGATTCCTTCAGCGAATAGGAGCGCCGTTCACGACTGTTGAAGCCTGCGATATCAGCGACGATGAGCGGGTTCAGTAGTTCAGTAACCCCGCCTTCCTGAACGCTAGCAGCGAGGTCATTCAGCGCAATAGGAGTGACGCGCGACAGCGAGTACGCGAGCGCAGTGTCAGCAACGCCCTGAAGCGATGTGAGCTTGATGGGATTGCCAGATAGATCGTGCCCCTGAATGATGTCTCCAACAATACTCGCAAGCGGGCCAGACTTACCTCTGGCGAATCGCACCGTGGCTTCTGTTGGCGAGCCAGAAAACGCATCTCCAATGAGCCGCATATTAGTCCTGTATGGGCCGAACAGATTTATATCTCTGCCACCCAAGTTCTTGATCGTCATAAAATTGGAGTTGAACTTGCCGTTCTTGACGGGCTGGAAGTCAGTTGACTCTCCGGTAATGGCATAATTGATGAAGGCCGTCGCCAATGCAGTTGTTGCCATTGCAGTGAACATTGTCTCGCGAACAAGGCGTGACTTATCAGTATTTGTTGAAACTGCCGCTGCATCAAGAATGTTTTTGAACATAGCCCGCGTGTAACGCGGAGCAAATAGACCGTATCGTTCAATATCGAATACACGGTCTTTGGTGATTCCAGTTAGCTGGTTAGCGGCGTCAGCAATGCTCTGCATTGAGGCTTCTGGCTTATTAGATTGTCGCAGAGCGCCGAGATTGCCGTTCGTAGCCTTCATCGACTTATACAGCTCAATGCGTGCAACATTCCCGGCTCTAGAGAACGCTTCATCAGAAATATCAAGGATTGTACGAGCTACACCCACCCGTTTCTTTAGCGTATCTCCGCCAACCCTCTTGGCGATCCCCTCAATCGCATTAGCTACAGGCATAGCGTTCATAACTTCATCGGGCGCGGACTTATTGAGGATTGCTAAGCCGTTCTCAACCCCCTCCATCACATTTTCCTTGTTCATATTCATATAGCCCTGATAGGCCTGCGGGTCTTTTATAGATCGGAGCGCAATATCGAGCGTCTTGAAGAAGACATCGGGCTTTGACATCATCACAGCCCAGCCTTGGATGCCATACCAAGACAAGTCCAATGTTGCCACAGCAGACCGCATGAACGAGTTGATCTTCATTGCCTGTCGTCCGACATCGGTTGGAAGAAACTCGCCACGGACTAACGATGTGATCGTAGACGACTGCGCTTCCGTAAACGTCTTACCCCGCAATGTCGGGAACATCTGCTGGATGTCCTCGGCCAGCATTACCCTGCCACCATCGAATAACTCAGTACGCAGACCGCTAAGAATACTGTCCCTATCGAGAGTGCTGATTACTAGGGCTTCTTCGGCACTTCCTAGCTGCTTGACGGTATCGGCCAGATCCACTTGCGACTTAAGGTATTTGGCAGCCGAGGGGCCTGTCAGAGATTTATCGAACATCCTATGAATATCGAAAATCGTATCGAACTTAGTATTTGCCTTAGTGACCCTTATCGATTCCCTTACCTGATTGAGGTTCTCCGTAAGCTCCTTACTTGCAATCCCGCGTGCATCAATGGCTTTCACTAAGCTGTCAGCCATCACTTCAGATTCATCAAAAAATGACTGGGCTCTCTCAGCCGTATCAGCAAGCTTACCTAACCTCTTAGAGTTCCTTGCCAGGAACCTAGCGATATCTTCGGGGGGAGCACCGACCAGAACCTCTTCCCAAAGGCCTCGCGCGGCATTTTCTTCCATCTGCGTCCTCAGCAAATCCGCTAGTGATTGACTGCCCTTTAGAACTCGCTGAAAATCCTTTAGTTCCTCTTTCGTCTTGCCAAGGTCTGCAATCGCATCTACATCGATGATGTTCTTTTTCTCTAATTCCTCCATCTCTCCTATCTTTTTCGCGATGTCTGCAACTGAATCTCTTAACCTTTTGACATCATCGCTAGCCCGAGTAACCTGACGGATCGCTGGCCTAATAGCGGACATCACCACGGGGACTTCCGAAGCATCAAATGGGAGAGTGCTTCGTACTTTCCTGCTAGTCTTCTCCCTGTTGTATAGCCTCCTTGCGACACTACGGATAAGTGCGTCGGAACCCCTGAGAGTCCTTGTTTGCTGCGCGAGCTTAGCCCTCTCCTTTTTAAGCTTATCTACTGCCTTCCTCTCGGCCTTCACCTTATCCGAGGCAGCCACATACGCAGTATTGTTGTTCGCTTGCTCTTTCGCAGTTATGCCAAGGTCGGACACGGCATTAGCGGCGCTGGCCCTCTTAGCCCCTATCAACCCTCCCTGAACACGAGCGTGCAGAACGACATTCGGATCAAGCCAATACGTCTCATCAAGCGTCTTGCCAGACCTTGCTGCAATATCAGACATCGCCTGATACGTATCGCCTATATCCCCGGAAAGACGCTCAGCCGTCCCTCCCGATCTAGCCAATCTGTCCGCGAACTTCGTTACTCGTGGGAAGTACGTGGCGTATGTCCCGTGTCTCTCAATTACCTCGCCCATCGCTATCTCAAATGTCCCAGTGCTATTATTGCGGAGGGACTTTTTTGTGATAACTGGCAGGGTGGAATCACCATCGAAGTCGAGTTTATCTAGCTTCTTACCAGACAGATCCTGAACTACCTCATCTAGCCCATCCATTATCTCTCCGAAGGTCTTTACACCTTCGTTGTGCTCGGGGTTCTTGAATACCGCTGACTCAAGGACTTCCTCCCCATTCACTACCTTCCAAGTGACATCCAAGTCATCGAGATCGACCATTCCCGGAGTTGAACCGTTCATTGCGGATCCGGTAAACAGGCCACCATCATTGGTTAGCTTCTGTTCCTCGAAAAAGAGTTTCCCATTTATAAATTGAGAAGAGGCGTTATCTGCCTCGCTCAGAGCATCAATGAGTCTGCCACGGGCTAGCGGGTTAGCAGTTAAATCGCCCAATGGCAAAGCCGCTAGTACAGAGGCGACCATCCCCCCGAGATGTGATTGGTTTTTAGCGCCTCCCAATGACATCTCATTGTGCAACAAGTCCGCAAACTGCACATCAACCGCGCCATTTTTATCGATAATACTCAGCTTCTGTCCCCTTGGGGCAGTTCCGAATATACCTTTAGGAAACTTCTTCTGCCCTTGCCTCAGCGCGATTAGGCCGATAGCGCCACCAATAAACGGTTCGGCTATCGATAGCGGGCCTGGCAGCTCAAGTTCTTCCGCTGCAACATTGGCTCCGTACCCAATAAGTGCTTCGCCTGCAAGCCTCTGGCCGAAGGTTCCCTGCACTGGTGAGTCAAGGACATTGGCAGCCAGTCCCCTAGCCCTCGATGTAACACTGCGTCTGCCGCTAGCTGGAATCGTCCCCCTAATCGTCTTCAGTGCCCCCTTTCCACCAAGTTTTGCCAATAAGAGATTGACTGGCGAAGTTACCTCATCCACTAGCCCTGCCGCTGTAGATCCCACAAGAGGGATCTTCCGAAGGCCTGTGAAAACCCCAGTCCCGAATCCGATGTCTTGGGCGATCCCCTCCCCGCCCTTAAGGAGCGTTCCAAACCCAAACCCACTCGTATCTGCGGTTGGGATTGTTCGCGACGGCGAGGGTCTTCCATAGACCGCCGGGCCGAACCCAGATGACTGGGCGACTCCGGGAGTGTAAAAGCCCGACGGCGTGATCTGCCGGTAGTCGCTAGTCATTAGAAGGTGCGCCGTCCACGGCGTTCACCCGTTCCTCCGAACTGTCGCATTACCGCTTGTTCAACATCAGCCAATGCCACATTTTGCGTTGCAAGGCCAGTGCGTAATTCCTCACGTTCATCGGTAGTAAGCCGCCCTAGTTGGCCTGGGGAAAATAGGTCAAACCCGAAACGTAGTGGGTTTGCCGCCTTTCCTGCGAACAAGTCCCTTACCGCAGGCGATCTGTACCTTGTAGACATCCCCTGCAAGGCGGATTGGGTAGTAGGCTTGCTCATATCAAAGCCGAACTGCTGATTACCGAACTTAACGGTTGACGGCATCTCCGCTAGGGTGGAGGGCAATGCCGGTGGGAATAGTCCGCCAAGCTCGGCGCGCCTAACTCCATACCTGCCGCCATAGCGAGCAGCATTTGCTCGATTCCTCGATATCATTTCAGGATTGAACCCGAGCTGGTCTTGGTTTAGAACCATCATCCCGCCATCGCTCAGCGGTACGGCTAGTTCAGCGCCGTTTTCACCAACAATTACTGGCCGCTGGGCAAACCCGCCACCTTTAAAGTTCCTCGTCGACTGGTTGCCGGTATTCATGGGATTGTCGCCCGGCTTTGGCTGAAGGCGTTGGTTGGCGGGGCTTCCATACCCGGTGTAATCCTGTTCAACAACCTGTTCCATGCCGGGGCCACGACCAAGTAAGCTTTGGATACCGGTGCCTAAGCCTGAAAAAAAGCCCGGCCCCGTGGGGCTTTGACCCTGAACACTCTTTGGAGATGACCCAGTGAAACTGGGATTAGCGGTATACCCCCCCCCACTACCGGCTGGCATATGATTTGGGCCGCTGGTCATGGGATTGTGGATGTTTCGGGGCTGATTTACGTTGCGATGACTTCCACCGTAGTCCTGCATCTGCGAGACTACTTCAGGCAAGGTTTCTAGGAATCCACGGTTAGGATGGCCCAAGCTCGGAAATATGGTTCCCTCAGTCCCAACAGGAGGGATTAAACTCCCAGTGTTGCCGGGGGTATCGCCGGGCTTATCAACATCCATCCACGGTGGAATGATAGGAGCTTGAGTTCCAGGCCACGGGTCAGGAAGCCCGTCGCCGGGGTTGTACGGGTCTGAGATATCCCCGAGATTTGGATCAGGATCTTCAAAGAACGGATCATCCGGTGTCCATTGTGGGCCGAGTTCGTCAATAACGATGCCGGGGTCTACGAAGACTGGAGCTGGGCTAGTCGTGCCACCCGGTGTGACACCGGGCTGCCCTCCCCCGCCGACTTCTGGGTTGAATCCCGGCGTCAGTGCCTCAATTACCCAATCCGGTACTTCGTCGTATGCTTCTTGTTCTAGCCCATCTAGCGCACCATCTATCAAACCATAGTCGCCGGGAAGCCCAGAGCCAAGGCCGGGGCCTGTAACTACAGGGCCTCCACCTCCGCCGCCACCTCCGCCGCCAGTAGGGATTCCGGCCGCAGGGGTTCCAGCAGCAGGGATTCCGCCAGCGGCTCCGCCAGCGGCTCCGCCTTCGGCGGCTCCGCCGCCGCCAGCTCCGGCATTAGCTCGGCCCCGTAGATCGATTTCCTTTTGAGCAAGTTCAGCATCAAACCCTTGCCCAAGGCTATCTAGGTACTTCGCATATTGGTTGTACTCGGAAGTGACCTGATTAATGAGATCAGCCTGAGTAACTTCACCGAATGGCGTTGCTTCCCCGCGACTGGCATATGCACGAGCTAGATAGTCTGCTGGATTAGCCAGAATCTCGCGCATCTGCTCTGAGGTATGCTGGCGCGCCTCATTGAGCTTCGCGGCAATCGCTGCACTGCCCTGCCGTGACTGCTCCTGTAGGGCTTGATTCTCTTGCAGCAGGGACAGGTCGAATTGTCGTTGATCTTCCCCAAAGGACAAATCAAACGTCCGCTGACCCTCACCGAAGGTCTTGTCGAACGTCCGCTTCCCTTCGGTCAAGTCCTCATTGAACTGTCGCTGGTCTTCGCCAAAGACTTGCTTGAATTGGCTTTTACTTTCTACAAACTTATCCTTGTTTAGCCCAAAGTTTTGACTAAATTGGTGCTTGTCATTGGCTAACGTGTCAAAGAACTGCTGATCATCTTGATTGAGCTTCGCCCCGAATTGATGGTCTTGCTGGGCGAGTTCCGTGAAGTCATAGTTGAGTCGGTTATCTACCTGCCTTGCGCTCTCAGCGCGATCTTCCGTGGCGATCTTATCTCGCCCTGCGATCCCAGCAATTGCCGCATGGTGGTTTGCAGCGATGCCACGATTCTGAGTTGCATCGCTCTGGTCTGCTTGCCTGGCACCCTCTGCTAAAACCTCTCCCTTGTATTCGTAATCCTTATCCAGAATTTGAATATCGGAGTAAGAACCAACCTTTCCTTCTGGAGCGAATCCCGTTGAGATCCCATCTTCCCCTAGTTGGGGGGTGAACTTATGGTAATCACCCTTATCATCCTGCCCAACCCAATAACTGTTTCCAGCATCATCCTTTCCAGCCGAAACATACGAATTTCCAGTCTTATTCTGGAAATCATTTTTATTCAGTTCCGAGATGTATGCCGCGCCATTACCTGTCTGCTTCGCAAGCTCTAGAGAATACGCACCCGTCGAGACGCCAGAGGCAACTCGCGCTAGACCGTCGGCTTGCCTGAAATTGCCGTTACTTCGCCTTAGTTCATCATAAAGTAAATCTGCATAGTTCTGGGCGGTCGCTTGATCTGGTGCAAACCCAGCACTAGAGCTTGAGTCTTTTGCAGCTATTTGATCGCCCATAGCCATAGCAACGTGCAGCTTCAACTCTGACGCGACACTTGGGTGAACCCCAGCCGGAAACGTGATCTCATCTGCAAGGGCTTGGGCAGCTCGCATGGACTCGGTTTGCCATGATTGAGTCCCAGTACCATCTTCTTTATCGTTATCGCCGCCAAATAGCCTTGATATCCCGTAGAGCGAAGTCGCGATCCCTGCACCTATGAAGGCTGCGGGTACCGCACCAACGCCCCCCACTACCGACCCAGCCACCGCCCCGAGAGCGGCTCCCTTCAGGGCCGCATCAGCGAAGTCTCCACCAGTTTCAACCTTCGATCCCTCGCCCGCCTTATTAGTTGCCCAATTGACTACATCGCCACCTAGAGCAAGCGCCCCCGCCCCGCCCAACAGACGTTTACTCGCCACTTTAGCTAGGGGAGCAATTCTATTTACAGGGCCAGCAACATTCATGACCCCTCCCCCGCTACCCAACGGAATAGTTGCGCTTCTGCCAGCCATATTCACTACATTGCCCAGCCCAGGAATATATTGTGCGGCCTTCGCCGCCGCAGTATTTAACCTCGGTGAGTTCGCAAGGGTAGTTCGCGCCGCCCCTGCAACCGCCTGCTGTGCAGAACTTACCCCCGGAACAAAACCGGCTACACGGTTAGCTACCTGGAGAGCCGGGCGAACCGCCAGTGGCGCTGTGGCAATCCCTGCTGCTCGTATGATGGGGGCGGCGAACCCCATGTCACCTTCAGGGACAGGGGCGCCGCCGATAGGTTGGCTGGGATTCCAAAATCCCTCCTGTTGCGGTAGTGGATCTCCGGTAATGGGATCGTGACCGAGCAAAGGGTTATTGGGGTCAAGGTGCGTCATTATTACGAGTCCAATTGAGACTTAGTGTCCGATATGATTCCCGGCATTGCTTCAATGATTGGTTGGGTAATTTCCTGCGAGTAGACACTCTGCTTGAGTCTGAGGGTATCTAAGTCAGCAGCAATTTCCGCGAATGACTTACTGCGTTCAACTGCTTCTACGGATTTACTGAAGGCGTTATTGACACGCTGCAGCAACATGGTTTCCCGCGCTGCTGTTCTAGCAGCACGACGGACAAGGCGTTCACGATAGTCAGTCATTAAAAGAACTGCCTTTCAGGGGCTTGCTGCATAGCCTGAGCCCTTGCCTCATTCATTACCGGGTCAACCGGCGTACCAGTCTCGTCAACCGTTGTCATCGCGTACTGATCGCCTGCGGTGAGTTGCGGTTGCCCCTCCACCGGAGGTGGGGGAGGCGGTGGTGGTGGGGTTGTTCTGGCAATGTTGGATTCCAGCGCCTGCCTAACGATAGCGCCGGGCTCACCAAGCCCAGCAAGAGCCATAAGAAGAGTGGCCTGCTGGATCGGGGATGAGCGAAGCATGTCTTCAACCGCGCGTTCTTCCTGCTCGAACGTCGGATCCTGCACGCCCATCTTGTCCATAGCAGTACGCTCAGACAGGCCCGGCATGATGCGATACAGGTCGCCCCAGAGACGGGCCTTGCGGGAATTGATTACCGAAGAATCGCTAGTTTCAAAGGTTACATTGTTGTAGTAGTACGACTTGATTTCGTTATTAGAGAGTGTAATTTCGCTTGGTGCGTACTCAAATGCCCCATATAGCGTCACGGGAGTCATCAGGACATGTTCGATGTCCATAAGCACCCATGAGTTGATTCTCTGGCAGGCCCGCTGTAGGGCTGAGATCGGGCCGCCCAGCTTAGTAGCTGCACTCCTAAAGAGTTGATCAGCTTCAGTAGCCGTATCAACCCCGACCATCGGAACGCCGCCCATAGAGCTTAATTTAGCTGCCTGATCAGCGTAATTGTTTACGCGCTGTAGGCCCTGCATAAGCGTTAGCGGCGCTTCGCCCCACTTCAAAATATCGACTTGCTGGTCAGGCCGGATGTTTAGGTGGGTGCCAGGGCCGAGCCTAAACTCCTTCTCACCGTCTTCAAGTTCATCCATATTGACGGTAATCAGAGCTGGGAACACATACATCCGCAGCCATGCCTCTAGCTCAGTCAGGTACCGAGCTTCAGAGATAAGGACAGAGCGAATAGGCTTGATAATCGAGATATAGCGGTCTTCCGGACGTGATTCAGCATCCACATCACCGAATCCGGGGTCAGCAATTACGTACGGGATGTACCCATCGTAGATTGGATCCTCTTCGGTAGAGATTGGGGATTCCCATGAGTAGGGGTTCTCTGCTTCATGTATCCGTTCCCCGTCAACCCACACAACAAACTCGCCAGCGTATGAACCGCTCGGCTTAGTCCACATTTCCACGTATTCAACTTCGTGTTGCTGATCTCCGTGTCCGTACTTCTCTTTAAGGTCTGGGTAACTCCGCAGTAGGCTCTCGATCCGCACTTTTGCGGATTCATAGACATATGCGGGATCCCACGGAGACGCTGGATCCTCGAAAACTGATTCAGAAGCGATCACTTCTAGCTTCCAAATGAACTTGGAGCGAGCGACCTTCTCCATCTGACGCTTAAATTTCCGTTTATCCGACTGAGTGGGGTCATCAGGAAGCGTTGGGATGTAATCAAAGTTGATTGTCTTTTTAAGAACCATCCGCCCGAGGATTAATTTACGAATAGCCCGTCGAAGGGGATCTCCGTATTCCTCATGGACACGAGCCCACCACATATCATGGAACTTGCGCTGCTTTTCCGCGATTCCTCGTGCCTCTTCCACGCTTCCGTTTACTGGACGTGGCGGGACATATGTTCGAGGCGATGAAAGGATATGGTCAGCAGCGTTGACAACTGCATTGTAGGCCGTGGGCGGGACGGTTGGCTGCAAGCCCTCATCAGCCCATTCATCTGGGATAATGTCGCCTGCGTAGTTCCCACGCACCATCTCCTGGTCGGTGTGGATCTCGTTCACCATGTTCTGATAGACGGAACTACGCAGATACTCGAATCGTTGGTGTTCGCTATCGGTCATTTGACACCCTGTAGGAACTTTTGGCGCTTCGCGCTTGGGAACTTGACGTATTTTCTGTCCGACACAAGTTTACGTGGCTGGCGCTGTTTAGCAAGCATAACCGCTAGTGCTGCGGCCATAACACAATCGTCAAAATATCCGGGTGGGGCGGAATACTGGATGTTCCCACCGGCCATTACCTTGCCTT
>CAUZJA010000069.1:0-12109 GCA_963579925.1 Dehalococcoidia bacterium
GTGGGCTGCCACTGGATCAAACCACAGGCGTCACCCAGGAAGCGAACTGGGGGGGCGATGACCTCGCCGGGTTCTGGATACGATTCGGAGCCATGTTGATCGACATGCTCTTGCTTGGAATATTTGCCTCTTATCCAGCTTACTTATTGCTTGACCCTCTATACGAGGACACCATAAGCAACCTCATCGCACTTGGGTATCTCATTATTGCCGTCGCTATCTGGGGTCGAACCTTAGGTAAGAAGGCAACCGGGCTCAAGATCGTCAGGGTAGACGGCTCCAAGGTTGGGCCCGGACGCGCACTGGCTCGGCCGTTCGCGTGGTACTTGTCACTCCTGATCTTAGGCATCGGGTTCTTTATGATTGCCTTCAGAAGTGACAAAAGGGGCCTGCACGATTTGATTTGCGGGACAGTCGTTATTAGAACGCCCTGAACCCCATGGCTATCGTTGGACTGGTGCTGGTGTCGGTTGTGCCTGGATTGCTGTGGCTCTGGTTCTTTTTGACACGAGACACAATCCGACCGGCCCCAAGGCGACTTGTGGCAGCAACGTTCGTCTCCGGTGGGCTATCAACCATTCCCGCCGGCCTCATAAGCTTCACATTCATTGATGAGTCCCTGCTTGGAATTGACGCTACGTTCGCGTCAGTAGCCGCGGTGATGCTGCTAGTAGTTGGCCCTGTTGAGGAGTCATCTAAATTCCTGGCTGTCAGGCTGTTCGCATTTCGGACGAGATACTTTGATGAGCCTATGGATGGGCTGATATTCAGTGCGGCCGCTAGCCTTGGGTTTGCAAGTGTAGAGAACATCATCTACGTAATTCAGTTCGGGCCAGAAGTGATGATCGTGCGCGCTCCTCTCTCCACCCTGGCGCACGTCATATTTGGATCGTTCTGGGGTTATGCGATGGCGAAAAAGGTTGGAAGTCCCAGGAGGCGCTTCTGGTGGCTACTAGCCGGTATCGCAACAGCGTCTACTGTTCATGGACTATTCAACCTCTCCGTATTTTTCATGCCCGTACTCGCGTTTTTGCTGATCGCCCTGGGATTCTTCTGGGTTACGAGTCGGTTTCGATGGGCGGCCATGATTTCCCGATTTAAGCTCCGCCGGAATATTCCAACGTTCCGGTGCACGAACTGCATCGGCACGGTGAGACGTGGCAGTCCGTTTTGCCAAACCTGTGGAATTCGAGATCCGCGGGGCATAGGGAGTCAAAACTGCGGGAACTGCCGAGCGGACAACCCGATTAATGCCGCGTATTGCTCAACATGCGGTGACAGGTTCGTAAGCGTCTAAAGGTGTAGCTTGCGGAAGGCCACACGGCGACCGTCCGCGAAGCACACCAAGTCATTCTGAGAAAACCAATCACGTCAGTGTGAGGGAAAGGAAATCAACATATGAAAATCACAGCTATCAAGGCCTACCCGGCATGGTCCGTTTGGCGGAATGTTTTTCTGGTCAAGATTGAGACTGACGAAGGGATTTACGGTTGGGGTGAGGGTGGTACTGCGTGGCGTGAGTTGGGTATGAAGGGGGTAATAGACCACTTCAACCAGTTCATGATCGGCAAAGACCCGATGCAGGTTGGTCGTCACTGGCAGGAGATGTATCGCTCGGCGTACTTCGAGGGCGGGCGTGTGGTGACGGGGGCGATGTCTGCGATAGATATTGCGCTGTACGACATCATCGGCAAGAAGCTTGGTGTGCCGGTCTACCAACTCCTGGGCGGCAAGCAGCGTGACTGGGTGCCATGCTTCGCCACTACCAGCGGCGTAGACGCGGATGCAATGCTAGCGAGCGCGCAATCGCTGGCGGACGATGGCTGGGAGTGCATGCGGTTGAGCGTTGCTCCCGGGTTCGATGAAGGCAACATTTTTGAGCCGCGTCTGGATATTCCGTTGCAGGTGGATGCGCTGATCAGAGCGCGTGAGCAGCTTGGCCGCGAGGTCAAGATTGGCATTGACTATCACCACCGGTTGAGCGTTGCCGAGACTGCTCAGTTCTGTCAGGCGATGCCGCCGGGCACACTGGATTTCGTGGAGGAGCCAATTCGTGATGAGACTGTGGCCTCATACGAAGCGTTGCGCCTTATGACTCCAGTGCCGTTTGCGCTGGGTGAGGAGTTCTCGTCGAAATGGCAGTTCCTGCCGTTCATCGAGAAGGGTCTAACCAACTACGCCCGTGTCGATCTTGGCATTGTGGGCGGCTTTACGGAAGCGATGAAAGTGGCTGGCTGGGCTGAGGCGCACTACATCGACTTGATGCCGCATAACCCGCTGGGGCCGATCAACACGGCCGGTAGCGCTCACCTGGCGATGGCCACGCCTAACTTCGCATGGCTGGAGATGTTCCAGCGCTCCGAAGAGGCGGAACTGGAGGCAGACAAACTCTACCCGGGCAACTTCAGGGCAAAAGGCGGCCGAATGGAAGTCCCGGACAAGCCAGGTCTTGGAATCGACGTGGATGAAGATGCGATCGCAAACAGTCCTATGCATCCGGATGACTGGATCACCACTCGGCTGCGGCGGAGGGATGGTTCCGTACAGAACTGGTAACCTCTGATCAATACAAAGTGGCGCTAAGATGGACGAATAGTATCGCCACTTTGGACTGGAGCAGTATGAAATTTGATCGGGAAGATTTCGACTACCGACTAGGCATTGGCGTTCTTTGGATCACAGCATTCTTGCTGCTGTTTATACTCGCACTATTTCACTTCGTCGCAGTCAGTTTTCTGGTGCCTTCATGGTTCGAACTCGACCCTGTAAGCCGAGGCCTGGCATTTGCGATTGTCGGCAGTTTCGCTGTCTGGGTGGACATCATGAGTTACCGCTACGTCAAAGGCCGCATGGATCGATCTCGGTGGACCGCCGAGATCGCGCGTGAGCACGAATCCAAAAGTTCCTAGCGTGCGTCGAGAATCGCAGGAACCTCGTTCAGCGACCTGATCTCGTAGTCCGGTTGATCACCTGAGTCGTTCGCGACTCCATCAGGGTTGAACCAGACGCTTACAGCTCCTACTCCGTTGGCACCGGCGACATCGTTCTTCAGCGAATCGCCAACATGCACGATCTCGTGCAGTTCACATCCCACTAGGTTAGCCGCAAACTCAAATATTTCTGGGCCCGGCTTGTAGAGGCCAACATCCTGAGCGATCACGATGAAATCAAGAGGAACACTGGAACCGAATCGTGCAGGCGTGCTGTTGCCGTTTGTTATTTCGCCGACTTTGAATCGTTCACTCAATGCGGCTAGGACCGGCTCTGCTTCTGGAAACAACTGCCCCACCTGCTGGATCACCTCGAAATAGTGCTCCGTGAGCGCGTCACCATCTTTCTCCGCATCCAGTCCAGCAGTACGGGCAACCCTGTGAAATGACTCACGCCGAATCAGTTCAACTGTGACTCCAGGGCGGAGAGGCCCAATCTCATCTTCTACGCCATTCCGTATGGCGATCACCTCATCTGGCGACACGGGAGATGGCTTGCCAGATAGCGATTCAAGTTCTTTGAGCGTGAGTTGAATCGCCTCACGAGAGATGCCTTCAAACGACCACAACGTATCGTCGCCGTCGAATGAGACTGCTTTGATCATGCGGAGCGCTGGCTAGCCTCGTCCGATGAAGAGCTGGCCCACCGGCAACACGCTCATCTCCAGCGTGTTCACGTCTGCCGGGAGCGTGGCCATGTACAGCGCAGCGCGTGCCATGTCCGGCGTTTCAACCTGCGCTTCAGGCCCCATATCTACGCCGCTCGCGGAACTGCCGCCGGCTGCAACGCGCCGCTCTACCGCTACGTTGCCGGGGTTGAGCTGTCCACAGGAAATGCCAAACTCACGACCGTCCAGCGCTGTGCATTGCGTGAGGCCCCAGAGTGCGTGCTTGCTTGTGGTGTACGGCGCCGAATGCTGGCGGGCACGCTGCGAAGCGATGCTGCCGATGTTGATGATCCGCCCGCCGCCCGCGTCCTTCATGATCTTGAAGGCTTCACGAGTGCAGATAAATGGCCCCGTAACGTTGACTGCCATCACGCTGGCAAACGTATCAAGGCTGAGTTCGTCGATGCGCCCGCCGTCGAACCGGCCAGAGTTGTTGACGAGGATATCGAGCTTGCCGAAACGCTCAATCGTCGTCTGAAAGAGACTCTTCACAGCAGCTTCGTCTGTCACGTCGGTCTGCACGGCTATGACTTCGGACCCCGTGTTGGCCGATATCTCTTCCGCAGTGGCTTTGAGTCGATCAAGATCTCGGGCTGCGATAACGACTGATGCACCCTCACCGGCAAATGCCGCTGCTATGCCTTTTCCAATACCACTGCCACCACCGGTAACAATTGCCACCTTGCCATCCAGTTGGCCCATCTCAGTCTCCGGTGGATTCAGTAGTTGACTGGCCTTCACTTGCGAAGCCGTCCGGTGAGGGTGAGTTTGCGGTCGACGGGGCGGCAGGCTGCCCTGCTCCGCGCCGCATTGAGATCACAGGGTTGCTGGTTTTCATGGCCGCGATGATGGCAAAGAACGAGACGCCAGCAAAGGCCAAGAACGCGATTCTCATGCCCTCTACGAACGCCGCCTTCTCTGCAGCACCAGTACCGTCCTTGAGCGCGCCCAGATCGGCGTTAAGACCTTTGGAGGTCATCACGCCGACAACCACTGCCGTTGCGACAGCAATCGCAATCGCTGAAGCCGTATTGCGAACCAGGTTGATGAATGCGGAGACAACGCCAAATGACTGAGATTGCACAGCGCTGATAGCCGCGCTCATGTTTGGTGCGACCCACAGCCCCATCCCAAGGCCGGTGCCAAAGAGTGCGGGCATGATGATGTATAGCGCAGAATCCTCGTTCAATGATGCCAGCACGAGTCCGGAAAGGGTAACGAGCGTCAAACCAGAAACCGTAAATAACTTCACCCCAAATTTGTCAGACATCCGACCGCTGATAGAGCCCATGATCGCGAATCCAACGGCACCTGGAATCAAGATCGGTCCCATTTCACTGGGAGAGTAGCCTCGCACGCCCTGCAGATAGAACGGCATCAGGAAGAACCATGGCGAACTACCCACGAACCCGAGGAATCGAGCGGAAATAGCCCAGGAGAATTGCGACCTCTTGAACATTCCCAGATCGAACATTGGAGATTCAATTCGGGACTCGCGACGGATGAACAGATACAGAAGAAGTGCGGTGAGACCAAACGCCGGGCCAATCATGAACGGGGACAGGTCAGTGCTGAACGTGGCTGCAAGAATCAACATGGTGAGAGCCACTGCAGCTATCAGTGCCCCTGTCCAGTCATAACCCCTGATCGTGCCGGCTCTCGGGGTCCCAATCTTCTCTTCATCGAGGATGATGGCGGCCCACACCACGGCGGCCCCTGTGCCAATAGCCAGCAGAACGAAAAATGATCTCCATCCAAGGCTATCCACCATCGCGCCGGCCACCAGCGGACCTGCAATCGAACCCAGTCCCACTGCTGAGGTGATGAGCCCCATCCCCTTGCCACGCTCTTCAGCCGGGAAGACGACTGCCACGATCGCCATGCCGTTAGCCATGACTGTCGCCGCTCCAATTGCAGAGACGATGCGGGCAGCAACAAGGAATGAAATCTCCGGAGCGGCAGCGGCACCAGCCGCTCCGATCACGTACAGGATACCGCCGGCAATGAACGAACGTTTACGCCCAACGAGGTCTGAGATTCCGCCGACTGGAAGCAGCACTGCACTGATCGCGATAGCAAACCCCAGTGCGATCAGGGATGCCTTGCCAAGCTCCAACCCAAACTCATCGGCGATTGTCGGAATTGCAACACCGGTTCCGCCAAAGTCCATGACGCCAAAGAACAGTCCCAGTGCCATCACTGAGAACGCCTTCCACTTGTAATTGTCGGAAGGCGCGGCCATCGGATTATCGATATTTGGTTGAGTCATACTTACTGTGTGATGCGCAGATACGGATTCCGGACCCCTGCCGCGTACGTGATCGAATGCTACGACCAGTGCATGAATTGACTTATCCTACACGTTCCCTACCCTGTCCCGGCAGTTCAAAACAGGAGTAATTGACCTGAGCTCTCACGCCTATAATCGCCCCCTTAACGTCCTTCGCACCGCGCCACAGCCTGGCTCCCGGCCTCGTGATCCGGGACAGCCCGAAAATTACCGGCATCTGGAAGATTTCGTGACCGCCCCAGTCAACTGGTCGTACGCGGACCAAGAAGACAAAGCAGCGATGATCAGCGCGCTTCCCGGACAGGATGTGCTTGTTGGCGTGAAATTCACGCCGGAGATGACAGCTTCGGCAGACAGTCTGAAGATGATCGTCCTCCAGGCCGCGGGTTTCGAGAAGATTGTCCCGTCCGCCGTTCCAGATGGCTGCATTGTGGCGAATGCGTTCGAGCACGAAGCGCCGATTGCCGAGTGGGTGATGATGGCAGCAGAGGTGCTGGACCATGAGGTGTTCAAAGCGGACCAGATGCTCAGACAGAATGACTGGGGCATGTGGATATTCCGTCGGCCGCCGTATAGGGAGTTGTTTGGCCGCACTATGGGCGTGATCGGACTGGGCCACATTGGCCGACGCGTGCTCAAGCTGGCGCGGGCCTACGATATGCGCCTCATCGCCGTGACACGCACGCCGCCGTCAGAGCAGGAAGCGCGCGATCTTGGGCTGGCATGGTTTGGTGATCAGAGTCGATTAGACGATCTGATGTCTGAGGCTGACTTTATTGCCGTGACCACTCCCCAGCTGCCGAGCACGGAAGGGCTGATCGGCGAGCATGAGATATCACTAATGAAGCCAGACGCCTACATCATTAATCCAGCCCGCGGCCCCATCATTGAAGAGACAGCGCTTTATGAGGCGTTGCGTGACCGGCGAATTGGTGGAGCAGCAATCGATGTCTGGTGGTCCTACCCGGACGGCCCTGATGATCACATGACCACACCGTCAAAGTACCCGCTACATGAGCTGGACAACATCCTGATGACGCCCCACATCTCAGGCGGAACCTACGGAACTTCAGAGCGAAGAGCGAAGGTAGTAGCGGAGAACATTGATCGGTTCCATCGCGGCGAACCGCTCATCAATATTGTGCCTGAGTTGTCCCGAAATTAGGCCCGTGTAGACCTAGGCAGCCATACCTGAGTCTGACTGGTCCTCAAGATAGAAGAAGCCGTCGAACGGTACTGGCACGCAGAACGTCAGAACCGCCGGTTCTGGCAAACGAGGGTCGGCCTGTGTTGCGTCGTTCTGGTCGCCAGTCGTGTTCTGCTTCTCGCTCATCATGCGCTCCCCGTAGGTATGTCTGTTGAGACCAGTCGCTTTATTGAGACCAGTATCAGGTCGTTCAGACACTTCAGGAATAGGGCTTACGGCGCGACGCGCTGCCCTACACTCGACACCTGCTGTGGGCGTGCACCGTCAGCTATCTACACACTCCGCTGGCGGAGCACTTCGTAAAGCATAATTCCTGCGGTTACAGACGCGTTCAATGACTCGATTTGGCCGTTCAATGGCAGCGATGCGAGAAAGTCACACTTCTCTCTGACAATCCGGGATATTCCGTCCCCTTCCGAGCCGATTACCAGGGCGATTGGGCCGGTCATGTCGATGTCTGTGTAGTTCTGATCGGCATCGCCATCCAGGCCCACGGTCCAGACTCCGGCCGCTTTGATCTCATCAAGAGCGCGCGAAAGATTCACCACTCTGGACACGGGCACATGCTGCAACGCGCCGGCGGACGCTCGAATCGCACCCGGGGACACTCCGGCGGCTCGACGCTCCGGGATGACGACCCCGTGAGCACCGGCACCATCCGCTGATCGGGCGATGGCGCCCAGATTCTGGGGATCTTCAACGCCATCCAGGACGACTATCAGCGCACCCTCCTCCGTGGAGGTGGCGTCAATTAGAAGCTGATCGAGCGAGACGTAGGTCGGGTCTGGTGCGAGGGCGATTATGCCCTGGTGCTTGTTGGTGTTGGACTCCCGATCCATGACGCGTCGGCCAACAGTCTCAACTGGCACTTTGTACTCCTGCGCACTTTCGACAATCGCCCTGATCTGAGGACCGTGCTCGATGTCCTCTTGCAGCAGGATCTGATCCACGCGGGAGTTGGAACGAAGCGCTTCGAGTACAGCTCGGCGGCCTTCAATGGTGTGGCGATTTCGGCCCGGTCGGTGTTTAGGCATCCAGGTTGGAGTCTCCGAGAATTTCCGCTAATTCAGTCATATCGGAATCGGACAGCGTCCAATCTCCAGATCCGGCGTTCTGAATGGCCTGCTCAGGCGTCTTTGCGCCAACGATACAACTGGACATTGACGGGTGAGCCAGCGTCCATGCCACCGCCAGGTCTCCGCCAGATCGTCCGTGATCACCGGCCCAGCCCAAAAGCTGCTCAACGATAGGCATTATGCGGTTGAACGCATCGTCCTTGAACTCCGGCTTTCCTGATCGCTCATCGCCCGCATCAAACCTGACTCCCGGCCGATACTTGCCCGTGAGCATGCCCTTCGCCAATGGAGAGTGAGCTATGACGCCAATGCCAAGATCCAGGCAGGCCGGAAGCACATCGGCCTCCGGATAGCGGTAAAGCATGTTGTAGCGCGGTTGGCTGCTGTTGATCTGGCCGTACTGTGCCGCCTCACGATGCTGATCCGCCGTAAAGTTAGAGACGCCAATGTGGCGAATCTTCCCAGACTCTTTTAGCTCAAGCAGGCCTTCCATGGTCTGCTTGATCGGCGTCTGCGGTTGTGGGCCATGGAGTTGGTAGAGGTCAACGTAGTCGGTGCCAAGGCCCACAAGGCTGTTCTCGATGGCCGCCGTCATGTGCTCAAGCGAGTGGTCGCCAGTGAGCTTGGTGGCAAGAAACACATCCTGACGCTTGCCGCGCAGTGCCTTGCCGAGAACCGACTCGCTGGTGCGGTATCCCTCAGCCGTGTCGATGAATGTTGCGCCTGCTTCAATGGAAGCGTGGATTGTGGCTATGGCCTGATCGTCTGGAATCACACCCATGCCGCCGCCCAGAGGCCATGCCCCCAGACAGACCGCTGAGACCATCGGCCCGTCGGTACCAAGTTGTCGCTGTTCCACGTATTGCTCCCTGATGTAAATACTTCTGTCCCATAAAGGGTATCGCCAACACACCGGTGAGGTCGAATAGAATCCTCGTAATTCAGGACAACTCAGGGTAATTCAGGAATCTTCATGGGCGAGGGAATCAATGACCGAATCACGCACCGCACGACTTGGCTTCATTGGTGCTGGCTGGTGGGCCACTTCCAACCACATGCCAGCGCTGCGCGACCGCGATGATGTCGAATTTGCTGCTGTGTGCCGAATCGGTGCTGACGAACTACAACGCGTCAAAAGTGAGTTCGGGTTTCAGGAAGCCACTGAGGATTTCGAGAAGCTGCTGGAGATTTCAGATCTAGACGGTGTAATCGTCTCATCCCCACATGGGTCTCACTATGAGCACGCAATCGCGGCGCTGAGACGCGGCCTCCACGTAATGTGCGAGAAGCCCCTAACGACGAATGCCGATGAGGCGCGTGAACTGGTTGCTGAAGCGAAACGGCAGGGCGTTCAGCTGCTCATGCCACACGGCTGGCACTACTCGCCCTTCGTTCAGGAGGCCAAGGAGCGGATGGACCGTGGCGAAGTGGGTGACGTGGAGTTCGTACAAGTTCACATGGCTTCCCCGCTGCGTGCGCTCCTCACAGGCGGCAAGTTTGATTACAACGATGCCGATATGTTTATGCCACCAGAGTCTGCAACGTGGGCCGACCCGACCGTCGCAGGCGGCGGCTACGGTTTTTCTCAGATGGCACACTCAGCGGGCCTGCTCTACTGGCTAACCGGCCTCTCGCCCCAGAAGGTCTTCTCCGTAATGTCTGCACCGGGATCAAAAGTGGAGCTGTATGACGCGATGAGCGTGCAGTTCGACGGCGGCGTTATTGGCTCATTCTCCGGTGCGGGTACGGTGCCCGCCGACCGCGGCTTCCAACTCGATGTCCGCATCTTTGGCAGCGAGGGCGTACTGAGCCTGGACTTCGAACGCGCCCGTCTTCAAGTTCTGAGGGACGATGGCAATCACTACGAATCAGATATTGCCACCAACGCTGGTGACTACGAGTGTGATGGGCCGCCCAACAACTTTGTTGACCTGATTCTTGGCAAAACTGATTCCAACTACGCGCCCGGCGAAGTAGGTATGAAGGCGATCGAAATGCTGGACGCTGCCTACAGGTCATCAAAGTCTGGGCAGTTTGAAGAGGTGTAGCTAGCCTGTGGTCGCCCGCAAGAGCACTACCCGCAACTCAGCCGGCAGGTTTGAACGAGTGATGTTGAGGCGAGGGATAGGGTCTCCTGCATCAACTGCGATTTCGCCCAACATGCGCTTCATCGACTCATCAGCCGTGGCACCAGTATTGGCGCCTGCATAGACGGGCAGCACGACCTTGGGTTCAAGCTGACGTACGATTCCCGCCGCTTCTTCTGGGCCGATTGTTCCCTCACCGCCAGCAGGCAGGATCAGGATATCGATTGCGCCCAGCGCTTGGCGTGATTGCGCGCCCATGGGATCTCGCAACTGCCCCATGTGGCAGATGGTCAGTCCCTCGGTCTCAAGCACGAATACGGTGTTGATCGCCCGATCAGTGCCTTCCTGACTTCTTGGAGTAGGAATCCCCTTGATCGCGAGACCGCCGATTTCATACTCACCGGGACCTTCCACGATGAAGGCTGCCTTATCGATGCCCGTTGGATCGATGCGGGCAGGATCCGGTCGGCTGGCGGTTACAACCAGCGAACCTTCCCAGCCCGGGGTTGGTTTTGGTGAATTGGGGTACGGATCAAATATGACCCGTGAATCACCGGTTGCGATTTCATACGAAGTTTGGCCCTGCCAGCGTATATCCATTTAATCCGTTATCTGTTGCTCAGCTAATTTGGCGATTGTTGCGGGATATCCAACATGTACACCTTAGTATCTGCGCGTGAAAACAGTTGCAGATGTGTCTATGGGGATATCATCACTCTAGCAACGTGCTAAGTTGGCCGTCAATTTGAGATTGAATGGCGACGAAGGCCCGTACGCAGATCTCCGGATTGTGATTACAATCGCCGCTGAGCCGGTAAGCTCAGTTCCAGTGGGCTTAAACGTTTCAGAATTTGGGTTTCAATTATGTTGACCCTGACTGACAGAACTCAGCAAATTCTTGACCTCATTGTGAGGGATTACATCGAGACGGCATCGCCCGTTGGCTCTCGTGCGCTCTCCAAGAGTCCGAACCTGAATGTCAGCCCGGCCACCATTCGTAATGAGATGGGCACGTTGGAAGACGGCGGCTACATCCTGCGCCCACACACCTCTGCGGGTGGCGTTCCCTCAGACAAGGGATATCGATTTTTCGTCGAAGCGTTGCCCAGCACTGACAATCCGCCGGGGGAAGCGCGCGAGACGCTTGAAGTAGAGATCGCGGCTGTTCAGCAGAAGGTTGAAGAGTGGGCTAAAACAGCATCCGCCACTCTCTCGGAGCTGATCGGCACGCTCGCATTTGTTTCGCCGCCCAGGACGCAGACCTTCCGGGTC
The DNA here is from genome assembly GCA_963579925.1 of Dehalococcoidia bacterium. Lineage (GTDB taxonomy): Bacteria > Chloroflexota > Dehalococcoidia > Lucifugimonadales > Lucifugimonadaceae > UBA1151. The sequence continues at coordinate 11,591 of CAUZJA010000069.1, forward strand.
AAGCAGATTGAGCTTGTGCAGATGCAGGAGTCGGCAGCGCTGCTGGTGCTGATCTTGCACGGTGCGTCTGTCCACAAGCTTATGGTCAAGCTGGACGCGCCAACGCCTGCGGAACAACTTGAACACACGCGCAATAGGGTGGCGTCGGTTGTGGCCGACAAAACAGCTCGCGAAATCATGAGTACCACGCCACGCAGCATCGACAAGCTCGAGTCCGACGTCATTGGCGGCACAGTTGGCCTTCTTCGAAACGAGGAAGCCAAATCCGTTCCTGAGTTTGAGTTTCATGGTCTGGCTGATCTGTTTAGCCAGCCAGAGTTCTCAGACAGTACCGTCGGGCGTGATCTTGTTGATCTGCTTGATGACAAAGCGCCCATATCTGACCTGGCAGCCAGCGCTCCGGATGATGGGAGCGTTGGGGTATTCATTGGATCCGAGATGGAACACGGCCCCTTGAGCGAATTCAGCGTGATCGTCTGTCGATATGGAGCGATGGGGGAAACCCTGGGCACGGTGGGC
>CAUZJA010000070.1:0-12059 GCA_963579925.1 Dehalococcoidia bacterium
ATCGTAATCGACCTCTACGTCGGGGGCGACGCCAATGCCTTCGATCAGGCGTCCGTTTGGGCTGTACCAGCGTGCAAACGTCATGTAGAGACCGCCACCGTTGGAGAGTGCCCGGAGCGTGTTCACGCTGCCTTTGCCAAACGTAGTGTTGCCGATAGTCACTGCGCGGTCGTGATCTTGAAGCGCTGCTGTCAGAACTTCACTACCACTGGCTGAGAACTCATTCATGAGCACTACAAGAGGAATGTCGGGTGATTGACCGCCATCGCGAACCCGCCAATCTTTGCGGTTGCCTCGACCATCAACTTCAAAAGTAACGAGCCCTTCTTTCAGGAACTCGCTGGCAACATCCACCGTGGCCGTTAGCAGCCCACCCGGGTTATTACGAAGGTCCAAGATTAGTCCTTCAATATCATCGTCTTTGAGTTCGTCAAGAACAGCACGCAGTTCGTCTCGGCTTCGGGCCGTGAACGTGTTGATCTTGGCAATGCCGTATTTGGTGTCTTCAAGGAGCCGCCCAGTAACGCTGTCTTGCTTGATGGTGCCTCGAACGATAGGAATATCAATTATGTCGATATCGCCCAAATGAAGGATGGAAAGTATGACCGTTGTGCCAGCCTGGCCTCGAATTCGGTTTACCGCATCCAAGACTGACCAGCCTTCGGTGTCGTTGCCATCAACGGCCATGATGACGTCACCGGGCCTTATGCCAGCGGCTTCAGCCGGCGTGTTTGGCAGTGGAGCAATGATCATGACCCGCTGGCGATCCTGTGTTTGCTGGACCTCAGCGCCAATTCCCTGAAAATCGCCAACCAAGCGGTTGCTCTCAACGGCATATGACTCTGGGGAGATATATGCGCTGTAACGGTCCTCAAGCGCGTCGACCATACCTCGAATTGCGGCCTCGGTCATAACAGCCGGATCAACCTTGTCTCGCTCAACGTACTCACGCACCAGAAGGCTGTAGGCCTGCCAGACGGCTTCCAATCCCGGTGGGACTTCGTCTGGAGCTGGAATTACTGGGAGCGCCGTGGGCGTTGCAATCTCGCCATCGGATTGGGCGACTCCATCCTGAACCCCAGGCGCAGAAGGTCCTGCGTCGGCGGATTCAGAGCCACAGGCAACAGCAAGCAAAAGAACTATACCGGCAGTGCCGACCATCATGGGTCGCAGGTTGAAGCGTATGTTTAGGAAATTATGAATAGTCATGGATGGACAATGCTACCCGACGATTGCTGGTTAATTCTGTCGGTACTAAGACCCACTGTAAATTCTATAAATCCGGGCTGTGGAGCCTCTTGCGAACAAAAGTACTTCCGTTTAGTTGACATAACATATCTAGTGCGAACTTACGCCTGAGTGATTCTTTAGTGGCTGGGCCACACATTCTCATACGACGGCCGTTCCGACACGGGTTGATATCGAACCACTCCGCGGAAAAACAACGTCTTCTACGAGATCGCTATCCAACCTCCGCCTTCGTTTGCCTCAGTCAGATCAGACATATAGGCAAAAGTTCTGCCGTCAATTACTCGCCGAGCCGTTTCCTGCCCGAAGTCGATCTGAACCGTGCAATCGGAACATTCAACCTCCACCACGCTATTTGATGAAACTACAGCCCGCAAAGGTGCGGACTCCAATACGTTTTGTGGCCTAACGACGAATGTTGCCCACGGAACAACTTCCCCGCCGGTAAGCATTGCACCCATGTCAGACTGATCAACGATCACCATTTGTTCTGGGGAGCAGCTCAAAAACGGACGGGCGGGAAACGGGGTTTCAAGTGAGACAGACATGCGCGATTACTCCGGTGCCAGGATTGCTGAATACGATCTGGCAAACGTAGCAGGAGCGCCGGTTTGGAGCTAAGAGAGTCTTCGAACGAGATTCGCTCGACCGGCCTGGCTAGACAGTTGTTGAAGCGGGTAATCCTGCGGAAACAGCATCGGCGATCTTGGCCCGCAGATCGTCAACACCCCAGCCAAGCTCGGCTGAAGTGACCACGCTGTGCTTTGACATGGAAATGAGCTGCTTGGCGCGGTCCGTCAGTGGATCGTCAGGAGATTCTGCAACTCTGTCGAACTTGTTCAACACAAGAATCCGCGGAATTGCGGAGAGTCCCAGTTCATCCAGGATGCCTTCCACAACATCGTGATGAGCGATTGCCCCTCGATGGCTCACGTCGACCACGTGTAGAAGCAAGTCTGCGTACTCAAGCTCCTCCAGCGTGGCTGTGAATGCAGACACAACGGTTGCAGGCAACTTGTGGATGAAGCCGACTGTGTCGGTCAAGACGGCCTGCTCACCGGTCGGCAGGTACAGTTGGCGCGTCGTTGTATCCAGCGTTGAGAACAGCTGGTTTCTGGCCGTCACCTTGCCTGATGCCAGGCGATTGAACAAAGCGCTCTTGCCGGCGTTTGTGTAGCCGACGAGCGAAACAACTGCCGCCTGAGAACTGGATCGGTTCTGACGCTGCTCGGAGCGTTGAGTGCGAACCTTGCCCAGATCTTTTTTCAGCTTAGATATTCGTGACCTAACCAGACGTCGGTCAGTCTCAATCTGCGATTCACCTGGTCCTCGGGTGCCGATTCCGCCACCAAGACGCTCCAAGTGAGACCACTGGCCGGCCAGCCTGGGCAGCAAGTACTCGCTCTGAGCGAGCTCGATCTGGAGCTTTCCTTCTCTGGTGCGAGCACGCTGAGCGAACACGTCGAGTATCAGTGTGCTTCGGTCAATAACTTTGACCTCAAGAAGATCCTCAAGCGCTTTCTGTTGTGCCGGTGCGAGTTCGTCATCGAAGACCACGACGTCAATTTCCTCGTCGTGAATGATCGTTACAAGCTCTTCCAGCTTGCCTTTTCCGAGATATGTGCGTGTAGGACGAACAAGTGTCTGGGAAATACGCGCCACTACTTCAGCGTTGGCGGCCCGCGTCAGGTCCCCGAGTTCTGCGAGTGACTCGCGGAGTGTCCAATCCGTGCTCTTGCCGCGGATTTCCACACTGACGAGCGCCGCTCGTTCAGGTGCGGGGTGGGTTGTGTATGTTCCGTTTGAGCGTTTCAAATATGCGCCAAGCTTATCTGTTCAAGGAGTTTCGCAAAGCTAGTCAGGCCAAATACCGGTGTAAACCTCTACGGTTGGGCCTTCCAAAAAGACCTCTCCAACGCCATCCCACTCCAGATTTAACGTGCCGCCTGGGACGTTCATTTCAACTGCGTCATCTGTGAATCCATGAAGCTTTGCAGCCACGCACACTGCGCTGCTGCCAGTTCCTGAGGAGAGAGTCTCCCCTGCCCCGCGCTCGAAGATTCGAGCCTTCAAGTGTCCGCGGTCTGTGACGTTGGCGATCTCAAAATTGATCTTGTTTGGGAAGTACTTGTGGCTCTCTACAAATGGGCCGATCTCATTTAGCGGGAAATCATCCACGTCCACGTCGGGGAAATGTACAGCATGCGGGTTTCCAACAGACAGGCACGTGACATTTAGCGTACGGCCGCCAGCTTCGATTGGCAGATCAATCACGCGTTCAACATCACCAGTTGCACTCGGATCGACAGGAATTTCACGTGGCGTCAGGACGGGGGCGCCCATTGCGACCCGTGCGGAGGTCATTTTGCCGTCCACCATTGTTGGTTGGATCGTTCGCACGCCGGCCATCGTCTCCACGGTCAAACCACCGGCATCAGGAGTTGCGATCTTCCGGTCCAGTACGAATTTGGAGAACAGTCGAACGCCATTCCCACTCATCTCCGCCTCAGATCCATCTGGATTGAATATGCGCATCCGAACCTGCGCCTGATCTGAAGGCAGCACCACGACGATGCCATCCGACCCAGCGCCGAAATGGAGTTCGCTCATCCGAAGCGACAAGTCGCCCCAATCCCTCGATCGATCACGACCGTCAATCGCTATGTAGTCATTGCCCGCGCCGTGAAGCTTTGCGAATGGAAGTCCCAACGTTGTTTCGATCTCCTGAATTTCTAAATTAGCTGCCGACAGAGTTTACTCGGCTACGTAAATATATGTTTTGCGTTATATTTTGGTATGATCTATAGTAGAGACAGAGTTCTTTACAGCGAAGTGTCATTGGCCCAGGTTGGCCCTCCAGCCCCGCACCAGCGCTGATATCTCGTCCGTTGGATCATCTTCAACGTCACTCCAATTAATGCGCTCGTCGCTGAGTTTGAACCAGCCGTACTGGTGCCGCACGAGTCGTCTTGTGGACTTCTTTGTGAGCGCTATTGCCTCATCCAGAGTGCTCTCTTCATTGAGATGCGAGATGAGTTCTCGGTAGCCAATCGAGCTTGAAGCGGACCACGCAGCGAAGTCACCCGCTGTCAGTAAGCCTTTGACTTCATCGAGCCATCCGCCCGCGATCATCTGATCAATGCGGCCGTCGACTCGCTCATATATCAACTCACGACGTGCGGTCAGCCCGATCAGCAGCGCATCAAGTGCTGGATTGTCCGATTCAGGTGGCTCTGGCGCCACTGACCTTGCGATCGCCACTTCTATTGCCCGCACAACACGCCTCACGTTGCGAGAGTCGATGCGATCTGCTGCCTCTGGGTCCAGCGCTCGCAGGCGTGCTCCCAGTGCCTCGTGCCCTTCTGATTCCGCCACAGCCTCCAGTTCCCGCCTGAGTGCCTGATCAGGCTCCACTCTTGGCACGTCCCACGCCTCAACAAGCGCCCAGACGTACTGCCCTGTTCCGCCAACCAGGATTGGCAGCCGACCGCGCTCGTTGATTTCCTTTATTGCATCGAGAGCCAGATCCACAAAGCTCGCCAGTGACATCAACTCATCTGGATCAAGGCAATCTACCAGATGATGCGGCGCAGACGCGATCTCTTCCGGCGTCGGCTTCGCAGTCCCTATATCCAGGCCCCGGTAAAACAGGCGCGAGTCAGCGTTAATGATCTCTCCGTTGAACTCACGCGCAAGCTGGAGGGCGAGCGCCGTTTTGCCGACCGCGGTCGGGCCTACGACTGCAACGAGGGGAAGCAACTAGCCTCTGATCGCGGCGACGAGGCTCACGATACGCCCGAAGTCCGCTGGCTTGAGACTTGCGCCGCCAACCAACGCTCCGTTGATGTGAGGTCGGTCAATGTAGGGACCAATGTTCTCGGGAGAGACGCTTCCGCCGTAGAGAATTGGGACATTCAGCGCGGCTTCTTCGCCGTACAGACCGGTGAGGGTGTTGCGTACTGATTCCGCAATCTCACCCGCCACGTCAGGGCGTGCCGAGAGCCCGGTTCCGATGGCCCAGACTGGCTCGTACCCGATAACCAGCGACTTCGGGTCGTCGACCCCGACAAGGCTTCCTTCGAGTTGATCGTGAACGTAGGTGAGCGCATCTCCAGAGTCGCGTATCTCCAGCGACTCACCGACGCAGACAATGGGGCTAAGTCCGTTGGCGATGGCGGCTACGGCCTTCTGGGCGACGTACTCATCAGTCTCACCAAACAACGCCCGGCGTTCGGAATGACCGACGATCACGTGGCTACACAGCGACTTGAGCATCCCCATCGCAACCTCGCCTGTGAAGGCGCCGGAGCCTTCCGGGTGGCCGTCCTGCGCGCCGACGTGTACGTCGGTTCCATCGAGCGCCATTGCCACATCTTGAAGTGCTACTGCGGGTGGGCACAGAACTTTGGTGACGGCATCGATCGCGCTGACTTCGTTAGATATCTCAGTTGCCAACTCAGCGAAATTCCCGGATTCCGGGTTCATTTTCCAGTTGCCGACTACGAGGGGCTTCACAGTCAAAATTCGTTCCGTTCTCTCTACTTATATGTCGTCTAGTGCCGCCACTCCGGGCAGCGTTTTACCTTCAAGAAATTCAAGCGACGCTCCACCACCCGTGGAAATGTGCGTCATTTTGTCCGCAAGACCGAGGCTGCGCACGGCTTCAGCAGTCGAACCGCCGCCCACGATGGTTGTAGCAGTTGTGTTTGCTGCGACCGCGTTGGCCAGACCTCGAGTGCCGCCTGAGAAGCTATCCAACTCAAACACGCCGGGCGGGCCATTCCAGACGATGGTTCGCGCACGGGCGATCTCTCTTGAGTATGATTCCACGCTGGTTGGGCCGATATCGAGAATAAGTGAGTCGACATCCACTGCGTTGAACGCACTAACGGTCGCCGGAGCGTGTTCATCGAATGATGGTGCGGTCACCACGTCTTCCGGCAGGAATATTGCTGCGCCGGAGCCAGCGAGGATTGCACTGGCGGCCTCGGATTCTTCTGCGGTCACCTCCGCCCTGCCCGCCTCAAACCCTTTTGCCCTGGCAAATGCTGCAACCATACCTCCGCCGATGAGCACGGAGTCGACCCGAGCCGTGAGATTTTGAAGTATCCCTATCTTGTCGGTCACTTTCGCGCCACCAACTATCGCCACCACTGGCGACTCCGGTGCGCTGATCACGCGGCCTAGCATCTCCAACTCGCGCGACATTAGAAGTCCTGCGACAGCGGGCAACAGATGAGCCACGCCTTCAGTAGATGCATGGGCGCGATGTGCTGCGCCAAAGGCGTCGTTCACGAATATTTCACCCAGATTGGCAAGCTCAGTTGCGAATTCCGGGTCGTTGGCCTCTTCATGGGGATCAAAGCGAAGGTTCTCAAGGAGACCAATCTCACCGTGCTCTAGAGTTCTGGAAGCTGCAAACGATTCGACACCTGCCGGACCGCCTAATTCTGCAACTTCTTGCCCGATAAGGTCGCTCAGGCGCTGCCGAACCGCGGCAACCCTTAGCTCCTCGACGACCTGTCCTTTTGGGCGTCCAAAGTGGCAAGCCGCAACGATTGAGCAGTTCCTCTCAAGCAAGTAACGAATCGTTGGTAGCGATTCAGCGATACGCGAGTCGTCAGTTATGGCCCCGGATGAGTCTGTTGGCACGTTGTAGTCGACGCGCAGGAACACTCGCTTCCCGTTTACATCAATATCCCGGATCGATTTCTTTTTACTGCTGTTACTGCTATCGCTGCGTTTGCGGTTCGGGGGCGTAATCGGATCAGCCTCTCGCCGTATCGCCAACAAGCGATTTCAGGGCATCAGCGATCTCCGCGTCCACACCAACCGAATCGAGACCTGAGAATGCGGAATCTGTGTGATCTGAGATTTTTTGTTCGGTGAACTCTTGAGATCCAGACTGATCGAGGATTTCTCGAAGGTGCGAGATGTTCGCCGGATCGATCACCCGTTGGGCGTACATGTTGCCCAGCTCGCGTCTGGTTGACGGCTCCGCGGTCTCCAGCGCGTGGACGACCGGCAGCGTCTTCTTCTTTGAGATCAAGCGACCCTGAGCGCCCTCGTCCATGGACTCTGTCCCCCAGATGGCGGCGTGGTCTTCCTGAAGTCGCCAGATCACTCCCAGATCGCGTCCAAAGGTAGTCAGGCCGCCAGCGAGTTTCTCATCGGTTGAATTACCAGCATTAAACCCAATTTGTGCTGCTCCTGCGACAAGTGATCCTGAGATGGATCCCACCATAGAGAGATATTCTTCTACGCCAACTGCCAGCCGTTCCTGGAACACGGTATCCATATAGGCTCCTTCGCAAAATTGCAGCGCTGAGGTGTCAAGGATCTTCAATTCACCAGAGATCGCCACTGGATCAACGCCCGTATCAGCTTGATTCAAGATCACCAAGCGAGCCAGAGCGTGCATTCCGTCTCCGGCGTTGATGCCCTGAGCCGGACCCCACACCCACCAGAGTGCTGGGCGAGACATCCGGTCAGGATTACCTTCCTGGATGTCAGTGTGGATAAGCGTGAAGTTGAATAGAAGTTCAATTGCGACGGCGACTGCGTTGCCAGAACCAGCGTTGCCGCTGGACGCCCGCGAACTGAGGAATGCCACTGCGCCTCGCAGGCGATCCTGTGGTGTGCGATGCGATGGCTCGCCAAGTTCATCGACCCAGCCAAGGTGGTACGCCATCATCTTGTAGAGCGGGAGTTCACGATCATCCATGAATGTACGCAACGATGCTTCTACGGCGTCGTTGGCTTCACGAATTGTCTGGGCGGCGCTGGTCATTTTGTCTCCACAGTTGCCACAGTTGAAGGTAAAAAGAACAATCGATGAGTGAATCGAAGATCGTTCACTGCTTTTGTATCACGGAAAGAATCTCAAACGTAGGTATTGCACCATCACGTGCCACCCTGGGGGGCGTTGCAGTGCAATCCATGATGGTGGAGGGCAATCCATCTGGCGAGCCAGAACCTGGAATTACGATATCCACTTGATCAACCAGACGCGAATCCAGTCCATCGCTGTCTGACGCGGACGGTTCGCCGGATAAATTCGCGCTAGTTCCTGTTATCGGTCCACCAAATCGTCGAAGGAGTTCCAGTGCCACGGGATGATCGGGGATTCTGAATCCCACCGTGCCTTTCTCGCTCTGAATGGAGCTGGCAAGTTTTGGATCGGCGTTGAGAACAATAGTCAATCCGCCGGGCCAGAACGCTTGCGCCAGGTTTCTGACTACAGAGCTCGCGTCCGGCGCGAACGCAAATAACGAGAATTCATCTGGAATAAGTACGGGTAAGGGATTGTTGGCTTCACGCTGTTTGATCTCAAAAAGCCGGGACACAGCGACGTCATTCATGGCGTCAACGCCCAGTCCCATGACTGTGTCAGTGGGGAAAATCGCTACTCCGCCGCTTTGAAGTACGGCTACGGCCTGATCTATTACATCGCTGATTTCATCGGAAATCATTCGAGTATCTTTCTTCGTGAATGGCTATGTGAATGGTAAATCGGTGTAACTCTTCCAGAATTATCATCAGACGTTGATCGCATAAGAGGTGCTTATTACATAAAATTTGAGCTTAGCTACTTAAGCCTAATTGAGAAGCAGCCGGAACGCCCTGCCGGCACTGAGAAATCCAATAGCAGAAAATAGCGGCCAGCAGAACCCGAAAACCGATAGCCGAAGAGTTGCGACCACCGGCGATATTGAAGTCTCAACATATCTGGAGATCGCATCTCAGGATCGGGCCAGCGGAGCCACCGCAGGCGAGCAATCAACGGACAAGCTTGAGGCAATCGCGGTCTTCGACTACGGCTCCCAATACAGCCACCTGATCGCACGTCGCATCCGAGAGGCTCAGGTCTACTGCGAGATTGTCCCGCAGAATGCACCACGTGAGGCGGTCGAGCACCTCAACCTGAAGGGAATCATCCTCTCCGGGGGGCCCAACAGCGTGTATGACGATGGAGCGCCGCAAGCTCCGGGGTGGGTCTACGACGCTGGCGTTCCCGTACTTGGCATCTGCTACGGGATGCAGCTTCTGGCACACCAACTTGGTGGCAAAGTGGCAGAGGTGGAGGCCAAAGAGTACGGCCACTCCGTGATCCGGCGAGACGGCGAGTCCGGTCTATTTGGCGATCTCGACACCGAAATGCCGGTCTGGATGAGCCACGGCGACCGCATCGAAGAGCTTCCACCCGGGTTCCGGTCGATTGCGTTTACAGACAACGCTCCCATCGCGGCAATGTCCAATGATGACGGCTTCTTCGGCATCCAGTTCCATCCCGAAGTGGCCCACACTCCGATGGGCTCTCAAATTCTGAAGAACTTTGTGATCGAAATTTGCGGCGCAGCGGGATCGTGGACTGCCCCACACTTTGTGACGGATACGGTCCGGCGCATTCGGGAACAGGTCGGTGATAAAAAAGTCATCTGCGCCCTTTCCGGCGGCGTCGATTCCGCTGTAACAGCCGCATTGATACATAAGGCCATCGGTGATCAACTCACCTGCATATTCGTTGACAACGGCCTGATGCGCCACCAGGAACCTGATCGTGTGCAGGAGGTATTCCAGAAGCACCTCGGCATGAAACTGATATTCGTAAAAGCTGCCGAGCGGTTTGTCTCCAGACTCAAGGGCATCACTGATCCCGAAGAGAAACGCAAACGAATTGGCCTGGAGTTCATCGAAATATTTGAGGAAGAGGCTGGCCATTTGGGCAATGTTGACTTCCTTGGCCAGGGAACGCTGTACCCGGATGTAATCGAATCCGAATCTTCTGAGAACTCTGCGTCGGTCAAGATCAAGACCCACCACAATGTCGGTGGCCTGCCTGAGAACATGAAACTTGAACTGGTTGAGCCACTTCGCTACCTCTTCAAAGATGAGGTCCGGATGGCCGGAGATGAGCTGGGACTTCCGCCCGAAGTGCTAAACCGGCAACCGTTTCCGGGACCGGGCCTGGCAATTCGCATCATTGGCGAGATCACGTACGAAAAGCTCGAGACGTTGCGTGATTGCGACTGGATTGTGATGGATGAGATCAAGAAGGACGGCCTTTACGATCGGCTGTGGCAGAGCTTCGCAGTACTCACGGACACACAAACGGTTGGAGTCATGGGCGACCAGCGAACGTACAATCGTGTCTGCGCCATTCGTGCAGTCACAAGTGACGACGCGATGACGGCGGACTGGGCTCGACTACCGTACGACACGCTCGCAACCATCTCAAACCGCATCGTGAATGAAGTTTCTGAGGTAAACCGAGTGGTGCTGGACATCACGTCTAAACCACCCGGCACGATTGAGTGGGAATGAGAGACATCACCCGGGAAGCACTCATATGAACGTCATGGTGGTTGGAAATGGCGGGCGCGAACACGCGCTCGTGTGGAAGCTGTCTCAGTCGAGACGTGCCGACAAGATTTTCGCGGCTCCCGGCAATGGTGGCACAACTGCTCTAGCCACGAACTTGCCGATATCAGACTCCGATATCCACGCGCTTATCGCGGCGGCCAGAGAGCACGCCATCGATCTCACCATCGTTGGCCCGGAAGCTCCGCTCGCGGCAGGACTTGTAGACGCATTCAACGAAGCTGGCCTCAAGGCATTCGGCCCCACCGCCGCAGCCGCACGCATCGAATCGTCAAAAGTGTGGTCGAAAGACCTCATGGCCAAGTACGGCATTCCAACAGCCGACTATAAACGGGTCGATAACGCTGATGAGGCGTTCGCGTATCTGTCCAATCGTGCCAATGGGCCAGTGGCGGTCAAAGCCGACGGGCTCGCTGCGGGTAAAGGCGTGATCATGGCGGCTGATCATGTTGAGGCAATGCAGGCCGCAATATCAATGTTTGAAGGGCAGTTTGGTGATGCAGGAAGCTCAGTGGTGCTGGAAGAGGTCCTGATCGGTCCAGAAGTCAGCATCTTTGCCTTCGTGGATGGGGCGCACGTTTCAACCGAAGTCTCTGCGTGTGATTACAAACGCATTGGCGATGGCGATACCGGCCTGAATACCGGTGGAATGGGCGCGTACACGCCCCCAGAATTCTGGGACGACGAACTGGCTACAACGGTGCGAACCACCATCATGGAACGAGCTGCAGCAGCAATGGTCGCTGAGGGCTGTCCGTTCACCGGCATCTTGTACGGTGGCGTTATGGTCACAGCGCAAGGCCCCAAGGTGATCGAGTTCAACTGTCGCCTTGGTGACCCTGACGGTGCGCTTGTGCTGCCAAGGCTTGAGTCGGATCTGCTTGAAACATGCCTGGCGGCGGCTGAGGGGCGACTTGATCACCATGATGTCTCCTGGAGCGACAAATCTTATGTCTCTGTGGTCATGGCCTCCGGCGGCTATCCAGAGAAGTACGAAACGGGCAAGCTAATTGAAGGTGTGGACAGTGCCAACAATGTAGCACTCGTCTTCCACGCAGGCACCAAGCCCACTGATGATGGCACAGTCACCGCGGGTGGTCGTGTGCTGGCTGTGGCAGCCGGCGGTTCAAACATCAGCGAAGCACGTGCCAGCGCCTACAAGGCGGTCGAAAAGATCAGCTTTGAGGGTGCTGTCTACAGAACAGATATCGCAAAGCGCGCAGAAAAGTAGCGAAGGGAAGAATTTCGAATGGCAGAAAGCGGTCCACAGGTTGGCGTACTCGTGGGGAGTAGCTCCGACGCATCTCTCATTGAGCCGGTATTCGGCGTATTGGACGACTACGGCCTGACGCATGAGTACAACGTCATATCGGCCCACCGAAAGCCAGATGCACTGGCAGTGTATGTGAAGTCCGCGCGCGAGCGTGGTA
>CAUZJA010000071.1:0-11994 GCA_963579925.1 Dehalococcoidia bacterium
ACGTCTATCAGTGGCCTGCGGTGAAGATCCCAGTCAGCCTCTTCGAGACTCCGGCAGAAGTCGAGTTCCTGGGCGAGACTTTTCATGTGCCCAATCCACCAGAGAAGTATTTCGAACTCAAGTACGGTCCGGACTGGCGCACACCAAAGCAGACAGGCTTCGAGAGCGAAGTACTGGCGCTAATGCCCGACGGCGAATTGCCTCGCAAGGGCGGAATCGTTGGCAGACTGGCAGATATGCTGCCGTGGCGAAGCATTGGCGGCTTGCGTGTGCTGGATGAAAACGGACGGCCGATAGCGGGCGCAGAGGTGGGCATCGCGCCCACGACGGTGCTGTCAGGCATCGAACGCTCCATCACGGACGCAAGTGGCTTCACGAAGTTCTTGCTGCCGGAAGAGGCGCACTACGTCCTGGAGATCAAGTACGGCGAGCACGAAGAGGTTCTGTATCTGGAGACGCTGACGCCGCGGGTCAACTATATTTACAGAGCAGACTCGGAGACCAGCGACGGTAGATTCAGCGTGTTAGTCCCTGAGTAGGGGCGCATGGCGTGCGCCCCTACTCATGACCCCGGCAGCTGCACATGGCTTGTGCCCATCCCAATAACCCCCTTCGAACAATCAAGGAGCCAAGACAAAATTCGAGTTTATGTGGACATGGTTGCTGATCTATTTCACTTCGGTCATGTCAATTTCCTGAGGCAGGCGAGCGAATTCGGCGATCACTTGATTGTAGGTATTCACGCCGATGAGACGGTCATGACCTACAAGCGCCGTCCGATCATGATGATGGATGAGCGCATGAAATCCGTTGCGGGCTGCCGGTACGTTGATGAGGTGCTGTCAGACGCTCCGCTGTCGATTCCGCGCTCGTGGATTGAAGAGCACAAAATAGACTTGATCCTTCACGGCGATGACTTCTCGCCGGAATTGGTAGACCTCTGCTACGCGGTGCCCAGAGAGATGGGTATCTTCAAGACGGTGAAGTACTCCGAGGGGATTTCAACCACGGAAATAATCCGCAGGATCAAGGCCTCCGACGAAGATTAGTGCCTGCCGCACGGGCACTGAGCGCAAGGCGCTGGGGGCAGGGAGGCGCGCATGCGATGTGTCACTACGAGTAGGTGACGCGGCGTCCCAATATTTGATCGCCGCGCACGTAACATGACGAGCGCACGCTGACCGGCTGACCCCGGTAACTGTGGGGCTTGCCCCACGATGGCACCATGTACCGATAGCGGTTTGATTTGACGCAGTGTTATGACCACCGTGGGGCCGGGCAAGCCCGGCGGCTACCGGGAATCGCTCCGACGCAATCTCCGCTACGCCTTCTCCACCTTGATCACGCTCGCTGCGTCATTCGGCCCGTCCACCACGATGTTCCGCAGCGGCCTGCTGAAGCCTTCCGCTGAGATCGTTATCTCGTCGCCAGCCTGGAACTTCCAGTCACGCGTGGCGAAGCTCAACTGGCTCGTGCCGAAGTAGTGCAGGTGCACATCTCCCGGTTGGCGGTGCTGTGGGTACTTGAAGTGATGATCCTCGCAGTTGGCTAGCGAGTGCGACATGTAGTTCTCGCCGGAGTACAGCGTCCCACTTTCGTAGATGGGTTTGCCGTCACGGGTGATGGAGCACTCCAGCTTCAACTCATCGAACGCGAAATCGGTAACCAGCTCAGGCCCTGCTGAGCAGTAGCGCAGCTTTGACGGTGCCAGATACAGGTAGTTGATCCGCTCCGTTTCGTGGTCCGACCACTCGTTGCCGAGCGCGAATCCGAGCCTGCGCGGCACGCCGTGGCGGTCGATGATGTAACAACCGGCCAACTCTGGCTCTTCGCCGCCATCGAGCGCAAATCCGGGCTTCTCCAGCCCCTCGCCCGGGCCCATCAGCGACGTGCCATTACCCTTGTAGAACCACTCTGGTGACGTGCCGCGAGTGCCTGATGCTGGGCTTCCGCCATCCAGGCCCATTTGGAACATCTTCGCGGAGTCGGTGGTCGGCTCTTCTGATGGCTCGTCATCGCCATCCGAGTGCATCTGGTCCCGAGACTCCATGCTGCCCGTGTGGGTAAGGCCGGTGCCGGATATCAGCACCTTGTGTGGATCTTCGTGATCGAGCGGCGCGTGCAGGAACGGTACTGTGCCGCCAATCGGTGCCTCGTACATGGCACCGTAATCGAGGCGGGTCGATGATGCAGACGCTGCCTTCTCAAGAATCTCCTCGAATCCAACACCGGCGTCCTGCGCAGCATCGAACGCTGCGTAAACGCTGGTCAGCTCGGGACTCGATGCAGTGACGTCAATGACTTCGTTGCCATCCACAACACCAACTCGTCGGCCGACGCCGGGAATTTCAAACTGGACTATTCGCATGGTGTTTCGTTACCTCCACATCGCATTTACTGCTTCGACGCAGGCTTCAATCGTATCTTCCGCCGCTCCGGCTGCGTATGGGGTGGTGTTCACCTCGTAGCCGCCGAACTCGTAGGCATCGGCCATGGGCATGTAGCCCTGGTAGCCGTTTGAGTAGCCGGAGAAGAGCGTCTGGGAAGCGTGAGAGCGATCTTTGACGGCTGCACCGATCTCCGCGAACGCCTCGATTGGCGTGCCAACCAGGGCCGCCGCGCCAATGCGGATCGCCTGAATGCGCATGTTCACGGCACCGGTCTCGCCAATGCGGGCGCTGGAGAGGGTGATTCCGGCTCGTTTGGCGTTCTTGACGGCCTCTTTGATAGCTGCATCGTCGCCAGTTTTACGCACCTCGTGAAGCTTTGTCTCAAGCGCGTCGTAGTCGGCTTGCGCTTCGGCGACTGGCACCATGTCGCTTGCCGGCAGCTCAACGAAATGATTCACGATACGAAGCGTGTCGTCCGGCTCGCCCGTAGGCTCATCCTCGTACATGCCAAGGTCAGCGCCTGATGCTAAAACCTCGACCAGCCGCTCTTTGCGCGGGACGGGGTCGATTTCTAGTCGAACCTTTGCTGCTTCCAGTCCAAGGCGAGTGCCGAGCCACTCCGCAACTTCCACCTCGCCAATGAACCCATGCGTCGGGCCGCAGTTGCCTGCCGCACCCTGAAGGAACAGACACAGCCCGGGGACGTGCTGCTCAACTACTTTGCGGACGTAGCCCGGGTAGTCAGGAGATAGGAGTTTGTTGGCCGGCCCAAGGATCGTTGGGTGGCAGGTGTAGTTAACGACGGTTGCGATGGGCTTGCCATCCACGCCGTCGATGCCGATCACGCCAACTTCGCGGTCGACGAAACCTTCCCAGTTGCGACCGGTAAAGAGTTCGCCGTTTGGCAGGGCAGGGCGGCGGTTCACGTTGATCGCACACTCGCCACGTCCCACGCCAACGTGAGCAGGCTTCGCCGCCCACTTGGCTGATGCAACGGCTTCGGTCACCCGGCCAGCCAGCGAGTTTTCATACGGCTCAATAAGCTCTTTGCCCTCTTCCAGCCAACTGCCAAGGCCGATTGGCCCGGAGTGGGTGTGAGTGGCTGTCAGCCTCAGGTTGTCGGGGTCAATGCCAGTGCTGGCCTGAACGGCCTCACGGATCTCGGTATCAATCTGGAAAGTGAGAATCCCCATATCCAGATCTACGATTGCGATCTCAAGATCACCGTCAGTCACATAAAGCGCCGTAGCGTAGAACGGCATGTCCACGCCCTCAGCCCGCTCATGCGTAGCAGCACCCCAACCCCCATGTGCAATCCCCACCGGTGGCGTAATGTCACTCCGTCCAACACCTGCGTTCAACATCTGTTTTTGTTCCTTTGATCTAACAATAAGGGTGCTAAGGAGGCATACGGTAACACCCGTGAGAGGCCAATCGAATGCTCTAACGAAGCAATTCGCTCTAGCGTGTTCGTATGCAAATAGCCGAAACTAGATGTTCTCAAGCCTCTTCTGGTTTCTAGGTTCTGATATAAGGGCAGGAATTTTGCGGAACTTTCTCTCCGTCACGGATTTGAGTCCGGACGAAATCACTTCTGTGGTTGATCGCGCCAGTGCGTTCAAGCAGGGTGCGCCATCTGATGCCCTGGCGGGCAAGGTTGGCGTGATGATTTTTGACAAGCCGTCCTTGCGTACCAAGCTGAGTTTCGATGTAGGTATTGGACGACTTGGCGGTCGTGGGATCTACTTCTCGCAGGAGGAGACCGGCATCGACACACGTGAGACCGCTGAAGATGTTGCCCGCGTGGCATCTCGCATGGCCGATTTCATCGTGATCCGTACGTTTGAGCATTCCATTGTTGAGCGGTTCATCGACGTATCTACCGTGCCGGTCATCAACGCTCTCACAGACGGGGAGCACCCCTGCCAGGCTCTGGCCGATCTGCAGACCATCAAGGAGGCCAAGGGCTCGTTCCAGGGCTTCAAGACGGCGTACGTTGGCGATGGCAACAACGTTGCCGCAAGCCTTGCGCTCGCAGTCGCTTCAGTAGGCGGTGCACTGACGATAGGTTCGCCAGAGGGATATCAGCTTCCAGATGACATCCTGCGAAAGGCGCAGTCGATCGCGTCTGACACCGGCGGATCCATCGAACAGATCACCTCGCCGGAAGAGGCCGTGAGCGATGCCTCGATCGTCTATACAGACGTCTGGACCAGCATGGGTCAAGAGGCAGAGTCGCGGGTTCGCAAGAAAGACTTCGCTGGATTTCAGGTGAACCCACAACTGCTTGAAAATGCGGCTCCGGAGGTCAAGGTCATGCATGATCTACCTGCGCATCCCGGGGAAGAGGTATCTATTGGCTTGCTGGATGAGCCACGTTCAATAGTGTTCGATCAAGCCGAAAATCGTCTACACGCCCAGATGGGCCTCATGGACTTCTTGCTAACCGATAGGTAGCCAATATGCCACTTCCAATCATCACAGTAGTCGGGCGCCCAAACGTTGGGAAGTCCACGCTATTTAACCGCCTCGTGGGCGAGAGAATAGCGATTGTCAGCGACGTAGCTGGGACGACACGCGATAGGGTTTCCGGAGACGCGCGCTGGCACGATGAGCGATTTCTTCTGGTCGATACCGCCGGTATCGAACCAGAAGATGAAATTGATCCGCAGTCGGTGTCGGGACTGGGGGCAACTGAGACATTGCTCTCAGAAGTTCAAGCACAGACATCAACGGCTCTGGAAGATGCCGATGTGCTGATATTCATGGTGGACGCCTCGCAAGGCGTGACACCAAAAGATATCGAAGCTGCCGACATGGTTCGTCGGTCAGGCAAACCGGTCATCCTGGCGGCTAACAAGGCCGACAACTACGAACGCGAGATGACCGTTCATGAGTTCTACGAGTTGGGCCTTGGCGACCCAATTCCATTCAGTGCCTACCATGACATCAACATGTCAGGGCTCATGGAGGCGGTTCTTGGGCCGCTGGATACTGGTGATGAAGATGTTGCACACGACGGCATCAGAGTCTCGATAGTCGGACGCCCAAACGTCGGCAAGTCGGCCATGCTGAACGCAATCACCGGCGAAGAACGTGCCATCGTCAGTAGTGTCGCCGGAACCACGCGGGACTCTGTCGATACAGAGCACACATACAAAGATAGTGACATCACGCTGATTGATACGGCAGGCCTGCGAAGGCGCGGCAAAGCTGGAATCGGCATCGAGAAGTACAGCGTGCTCCGAACGATGCGGGCGATTGAGCGCTCGCACGTGGCTATGCTGTTGCTTGATGCAACGGAAGTGGTCACAGCGCAGGATACGCACGTGGCTGGCCTCATGGAGGATGCTGCACGTGGCGCAGTGATCGTCGTGAACAAGTGGGATCTTGCGGTTGAAGCAGAGCTTGAGCGCGAGAAAGTGGAACAAGATATTCGCGGTCGCTTGCAGTTCCTGGAAGGCGCTCCAATTGTCTTCACCACAGCCATCTCACGAAAGGGCGTGAACCGCATGTTGGATGCGGTGCTGCAGGTATATGAGAACTGGACCCGCGTGGTGAATCAGGGCGATCTACAACGCATGCTTTTGGACGCGCTGGCAGAGCACCCCATCCCCACCGGCGGCAAAGATGACGTGCGCATGAAGTCGATCATCCAGACCAAGGCGGCACCACCGAGTTTCGTGTTGAAGGTGAACCAGCCCAAGAAGATACACTTCAGCTACAAGAGATACCTGGAAAATCGAATCCGCAAGGAGTTCCATTTTGAAGGTAGTCCGTTGAGGCTCCACTTCCGAACGAACGTATGAGTGATCCCTGGAGTTGGACCGTGTCTCTGGCGGCCGCATACCTGCTAGGTGCCGTTCCGTTTGGCGTAATCATTGCTAAATATGTGAGCGGTGTTGACGTTCGCTCAGTCGGCAGCGGAGGCACGGGCGCTACGAACGTGGTGCGCTCCTCTGGGAAGAAAGCCGGGATCGCCACGTTACTGCTGGATGGCGGCAAAGGTGCGGTCGCGATACTTATAGCGAAACAACTGGCTGATGGACAGCCGCATCTTGTGGAAGCACTCGCCGGGATCCTGGTGATCGTAGGCCACAACTGGCCGGTGTTTACGGGCTTCAAGGGTGGCAAAGGCATTGCTGCTGGTTGGGCCGCACTGACTGTAATTTCACCGTGGGCCAGCCTCGCCGCCGCAGTAGTTGCGCTGCCCGTCGTAGGTATAAGTCGCTACGTATCGCTGGGCTCGATTGTCGGAACACTGGCCGGCCTGATCTTCCTGATCCTCCAGATTGTTGCGTTTGACTACGGCGGCCCCGGTTATTTCCTCTACATCGGTATCGGTGGATTTCTTGTGATTTGGCGGCACTCGGCCAACATCAAGCGATTGCTGAACAGTGAAGAGAACAAGCTGGGTAGGCGAGTCAAAATGCCTGATTCAGAAACGGCGCAGAGCTAGTGTCTGGCGATTCGACAAAGGTCGGGGTGATCGGCACCACTACGTGGGGGATGACTCTGGCGATGCTGATGGTCGGCAACGACCACTCCGTATCTATGTGGGCGCGCTCGGAAGACGAGGCTGAGCGATTCAGCAGCACTCGGACACATCCGTATCTCGCG
This sequence comes from Dehalococcoidia bacterium, assembly GCA_963579925.1. Classification (GTDB taxonomy): domain Bacteria; phylum Chloroflexota; class Dehalococcoidia; order Lucifugimonadales; family Lucifugimonadaceae; genus UBA1151. The sequence goes on from CAUZJA010000071.1 coordinate 7,011, forward strand.
GGTATTTCAATCCCTCCAGAAATCGTTATCGACGCTTCGATCGAGCGTGTGCTTGAGGGCGCGAATCTGGCGCTCGTAGTCGTGCCTTCCCGGTCGCTGCAACTGAATCTTGACAGCGTCGCGTCCCAGCTAGCCAATGTGCCGCTCGTGGTGAGTGCCACAAAAGGGCTTGAAGAGGGCACTGCTCGACGCCCCTGCGAAATCATCACTTCGCGCACTGGCGATCAGGCTCAGTGCAGCGTGGGTGTTCTTTCCGGCCCAAATCTCGCGCCGGAGGTAGCCTCCGGAAAGCCCGGCTCAGCCACCGTGGCCTTCGACGATCTGACCCAGGCCAATCAGGCCCAGGAGATTCTCAATACGCAGTCGTTCCGCGTGTACGCGAGTGACGACGTGGTTGGTGTGGAGCTTGGGGGCGGCCTAAAGAATGTCATTGCTATCGGCGCAGGGGTTATCGATGGGCTGCAGCTGGGCGATAACGCTAAGGCTGCGTTTATTGCTCGAGGGCTGGCGGAGATAACTCGTCTGGGCGTGGCGATGGGGGCACGCCCAGAGACATTTGCTGGACTGTCTGGTCTTGGTGATCTCGTGGCTTCATGCTACTCATCGATAGCCCGGAATCGGCAGGTTGGCGAGCGATTGGCGTCAGGGCAGAGTGTGCCCGATATTCTCGAAGCGATGGGGCAGGTGGCCGAGGGTGTTCACACCACCAGTGCGGCCCTGGAGATGGCCAGCCGTGTCGGCGTTGATATGCCGATCGCCGCGGCCACCGCGAAGGTGCTGTCGGGAGAAGTTGACGCTCAAACCGCGATTGCGCAGCTAATGAGCCGTGCACCGCAGGTAGAGTCCCGCTAGGCACGCCGCCACCCTTCCCAATTACATCGAGGACAGGTCGACCGGCTCAGGTAGAGATCGAAGAGTGATGGGCAATTGAATGAGTGCTCTACGCCTTCAAGATATCCCGCTGCGTCCGCACGCGCTAGTCGGCATCAGTGACCCGTAGCTGTTCCGCAAAAACTAGCCGGAAACGTTCACAGATCATCGGAATGTCGGGCGTTGGGTCACGGTTGAGCGCTGTGCATTCTGCCTCGATCCATGACCAATAGAAGGATCGCCAATTTTCGAGCGTTCCGTTCCACTCACCACCTGCTCTGGCAAATTCTGCATCGACCTCATTGAACGGAACGATATCGAAAGAAGTGGTTTCTATGATCCCCATCGGCTCTTCATAACCATCGTGGAAGATACTGAAACTCCCGACTTCGGGGGGAGTTTCTTGAGCAGCCTCCCTGCGCCACAAAATGTTACCCGCGGCGGTTTTCATGCCCGAAAGAACCAAATCTCCTACCGGTCTGCCATGTTCGGGTTTGGTTCCGAAATAGAAGAATCCCAGATAGGTATCGGGGAGTGAATTGAGCGGAGGCAGCGACTGGACAAATTGGTTCCAGTAGCGGTCGGCATTGATCACCATAGCGCGGGGGATGATACGCGAAGTGAGGTGTGTGCGCGTTGTTCAGTGGACTTTGACGATCTGCTCCAACGTGACCGCAATAGGGTTAATTGCGCAAGAGGCATTAGGATGGCTACAGTGGCTGGCGAATGTCGCATCCCCACGGCCTTGCCGCCAGTGCCAGCTTTGCTGTCTTTCCGGAATCGGAGGCTTTGCGGAAGTGTCCGGAGTCCAGGCACGAAACTCGCATATTCCCGTAACCCTGACTATTGAGAGGGAGCGGCTATTCGTGAGTGGCCATTGGCAGAAGTATCATCCCGGATGCCGAAGCGGCTCCGGGATGATACGGCGAAGCCCGTACTGGCGGCAAGGCCGCTGGATGACAACGCTAGAGATGCGCTTGTGTGGTGGCCGCTACCGTGGGTCCATGTCTCCGAAATGCGCCAGCGTCATCGTTAGCGCTGCGATGCTAGCCGTTTCAGCTCTCATGATGCGCGGGCCGATGCCTGCGAGCGCCAGTCCTGCTGATTTAGCGGCCTCGACTTCGTCTGCTCTGTAGCCGCCTTCAGGCCCGATGAACAGGCTCAAGTCTGTGCCGTCATGTTGCGTGAGCGCGTCCCGCAAAGACAGTCGGTCTTCAGCCTCCCACAGGAGAATGCCTGACGCACCTACCTCTGCAACAGCATTGGTGAACTCCACCGTGTCACCAAGTTCCGGCACCTGAGTGCGTCCCGACTGCTCAACAGCCTCAGCCATCACCCGCCGCCAGCGGTCTGCGCGGTTGTCGGAAGGTGGCCTGGCGTTGGTGTATGCCGAGATGAACGGCACAACACGGCGCACCCCAAGCTCGGTTGCCTTCTGCAGCATGAACTCGAACCGATCGTACTTGATGAGTGCGGCGTAGAGCGTTACCTGAGCCTCTGGCTCTGGGTTGCTCTCAACGATAAACATGGCGTGGGCTACAGACTGTTTCGGGTCGACGCGAGTGAGGCTCGCCGTCCATTCACCACCACTCCCATTCAGCAGACCGACCTCGTCGCCCTCGTGAAGCCGAAGAACTCTGGAGATCTGATGCGAGACGTCAGCGGGCAGGGTGATGTCCTCACCGATTGCCGGCGTCTCAGGGACTATGAACCTGTGCATGGCTACTTGCTTCGGGTTGCGACGACTGCCATCCAGTCGCCACTCTGCTGCACCTTAGTAAATTCGAAACCCTGGGCTTCGTAGACCTCTTGGACCTCGGATAGTCGTTCTGCCATGAAGCCTGAGAGGATCAACTGCCCGGACTCGCTGGCAGCGCGGGTGAGCTCAGGAGATAGCTCGATAACGATCTTGCTGGATATGTTGGCGAACACCAGATCAAACTCACCGTCGGCCGCGATTTCGCCCGGGTGGCTTTCGATTACAACTTTAGCCCGATCACCCACACCCGCTCGGGCCAGGTTTTCGAGGCTCGCGTCGATAGCTTCCTGCTCAACGTCCAGCCCAAGTGACGATTCCGCGCCGCACAGTAATGCAGCGATCGAAAGGATTCCTGAGCCGCATCCTACGTCCAGAACTTTCTCTCCACCGGTGACCACTTCTTCAATCATCTGGAGACAGGTTCGCGTGGTAGGGTGCTGTCCGGTTCCGAAGGCCATGCCGGGTTCAAGTGGGATGTGAATCTCCCCGGGGCTGGGCTTCTCTTTGGAGTTGGCTGGCGCAATGAAGAGTCGTTTGCCCACGCGGATTGGCTCGAAGACCTGTTTCCGCCAGTCCTCTTCCGCCACTTCACCGATTTTCAGCTCCGGCAATTGGTAGAGATGAGAGATGAGGCGGAGCCCAACTTCTATCTGAGTGATCCTATCGCCTGTGGTGTCATCGTTGCTGAGGTAGCCGCGGACCATGACAGGCGTGTTAGGGTCCGGTGACTCGCCCTCATCAGGGTTATAGCCGCCACTCTCCTCAATCGCCACACCGCCGTCTGCGTGTCGGCCAAACAGCGCGTAAAGCGTCTCCGCATATTCACCCGGCGCGTCGATACTGATCTCAGTCCAGACGCTGCCAGGGTTGGGATCTGGCACTTAGTGAGGCTCGCCGGAAATCTTGTCTTTGATCTTCCCAAAGATGCCGGAGTCATCATCGCTTGAGAAAGATTCATTCAACTCTTCAAGCAACTCACGCTGCCGTCCTGAGAGCTTGGTAGGAGTCTTGACGATGATCTCTACGATCTCGTCGCCACGCCGACCCGAATTGACGTCTGCGATGCCCTCATTCTTGATCCGGAAGGGGCGACCAGACTGAGTTCCTGGCGGTATTTTGAGTTCCGTAGTTCCCTGAAGAGTGCGAATATCTACGGTTGCGCCAAGAGACGCCTCTGCCAGGTTGATCTCTTTCTCAACGATTACGTTGTTGCCAGAGCGCTTGAAATAGTCGTGTTCATGAACGGTGAGATAGACGTACAGATCACCCGCAGGTGCGCCAGGCTCACCCGCCTCACCTTCGCCACGAATCCGCATACGAGTGCCATTGTCGACGCCGGCCGGAATGTTGACAGAGATACTGCGCTTGTTGCGCAGACGACCCTGGCCGCGGCACTGATTGCATGGTGTTCGGACTGTCTTGCCATCGCCATTGCATGTGCTGCAAGCGGTGACCTGTTGGAACTGTCCAAAGATGTTCTTCTGGACGCGTTTGACCTGCCCAGAGCCCCCGCACGTTGAGCAGCGCTCAACCTCGGTACCCGGCTCTGCCCGTGTGCCACTGCACCGCTCGCACGACTCAATACGCTCCATGGTGATGGACTCTTCGGCGCCGAACGCCGCCGATTCAAACTCGATCGCAACTTCGTACTCGAGATCGCGGCCAGCGCGAGGGCCTGTCCTGCCTGATCCGCCGAAGAAGGCATCGAAAATATCGCCGACTCCACCAAAGCCTTCAAAGCCAGAAAAGCCCTGTCCGCTACCGTTCTGCACGCCAGCGTGACCGTGACGGTCATAGGCAGCTCGTTGTTCGGTGTCACTGAGGATCTGATACGCCTCAGCAACTTCCTTGAACTTGTCACTCGCGTCCGGTTCTTTGTTCCGGTCAGGGTGATACTTGAGCGCCTGTTGACGGTACGCCTTCTTGATCTCCTCAGGAGTGGCAGAGCGCGCCACGCCAAGGACATCGTAGTAGTCGGCTTTAGTTGCCATATGAGTTAAAAATACCGTCCGGTGAAGTTGCTAATGCTGTCATCTGCCAGCCCAAAAAAGAGTCCTAACCTCTAATTATAGGTTTTGAGGCAACAGAAAAAAGGGGTTTCCTACGCGAATGCGACCGGCTCGGACAAATCTGTCATCAGATTGGCGGTGTGATGAACAACCGGCATAGCAAATTCGTACCGGAGCCGCTTGGGCCCAACGATGCCCACCGTGCCCAGGGTTTCCCCCCTCGCTCCATATCGACAGACGATCACGCTGAATTCGCTCAAGGGGCCGTGTTCCATCTCGGATCCAATGAATACCCCAACGCTCCCATCATCCGGAGCGCTGGCTGCCAGGTCAGATATGGGCGCTT
>CAUZJA010000072.1:0-11804 GCA_963579925.1 Dehalococcoidia bacterium
CGCGCTCTGGCCCGAGATGCGGAAAAGGCTCAACCACTCAAGGTCCTCGGCGCTGAAATCGCAATCGCTGACCTGGATGACCCTTCAAACCTCACTCCGGCTTTCGACGGCATCGATAGCGTCTTGCTGGTCACAGGGAACGTGAAGAATCCGGCGCAGCTGGGCTGGCTGCGATCAACGCTGCGAAGGCGGCTGGTGTGTCTCACATTGTTCGGTACTCCGTGGCTGACAGCAGCGCAGACTCCGCTCTGTTTCTGGTGAGAGAGCACGCGCAGACGGAGAAAGATATCGTCGAGGAATCCCGTACAGCATTCTCCGCACGCATACGTACATGCAAAACCTGCTTATGAGTGCCCCAACGATCGTCCCAGATGGTGCGATCTACCTCCCATATCGCGATGGACGAGTAGCCATGGTTGATCTTCGAGATAATGCCGAGGCGGCAATTGAGCTGCTGGTGGGAGATCTGCGCAACGGCGAGACATTCACAATCACTGGACCGGATTCGGTCTCAATGCACGATGTGGCCAGCACCATCTCAGGAGTCGTCGGCAAAGATGTCTCCTACGTAGACATCCCTCCAGAAGTCGCCCGCGAGGGAATGCTTGGAGTGGGCATGGACGAGTGGCTTGTAGATCTCTATCTCGGCTTTTTCGAAGAGTTCGCGAGTGACAAGTTCCACGCCACAAGCAACGATTTTGAGCAACTAATGGGCCACAAGCAACGCTCGGTTGCTGAGTTTGTTGGTGACCACGCAGCAGTGTTTTCCGGAGAGCCGGCCACGGTCTGACATCCTCATGTGACTAGACTGGCGGCGCGGTATGATGCCCCCGCCATGTCCACTCACTTGCACGACCAAACCCGCACCGCCGATGTGCTGATCATCGGCGCCGGTGCTTCTGGCGCCGCGACAGCCGCAATGCTCGCAGAGGCCGGATTCGACGTTGTTTGTCTGGAGCAGGGCAACTGGCAGGACGCCCAGAAGTACCCCACGGCAGACCCCGACTACGAGTTCAAAGGGATGAGTTCGTGGTCGTACAACCCCAACATCCGCAAGCTGCCTGAGGACTACCCCGTCAACACGGCGGACACGCCCATCAACCCCGTGATGTTCAACGGCGTTGGCGGCAGCACCATCATGTGGGCCGCCCACACACCCCGCTTCCACCCTTCGGACTTCCGCGTAAATTCCCTCGATGGCGTGGCGGAAGACTGGCCGATTTCATACGCGGACCTGGAACCCTGGTACGACCTTAACGACGGCATCATGGGTTGCTCTGGAATCGCGGGCGACCCCGCCAATCCGCCGCGCAGCCCCCGCCCAATGCCACCGCTTCCGATCGGTCACGATGGCGAGATGATCGCCGGCGCATTTGAGCGCCTTGGCTGGCACTGGTGGCCCTCGGACGCCTACATTAACTCGATTCGATATGGCGAAGGCCGTGATGCCTGCAACTTCTGCGGCCACAACTTGATGGGATGCTCCCAGCGCGCAAAATCATCAACCGACCTCAACTACTGGCCCCGAGCCATCAGCGATGGTGCCGAGCTACGCACCGGTTGCCGGGTATCGGAAATCACAATGGACTCATTAGGCCGCGCAACCGGCGCGAATTACTTCGACGCCGAAGGCGACATCCAACATCAGGCGGCGCGCTCAGTCATCATGGCATCAAATGGCGTTGGCACTCCCCGCCTGCTGCTGATGTCGAAATCAGACGCCCACCCAAACGGCCTCGCCAACGGCTCCGGGCTGGTCGGCAAGAACCTCATGTTCCACGCCTTCGCAGAAGTCGTCGGCATATTCCCGCCTCACGAAGAGCCGTGGGTAGGCCCAGTCGCCAACATTCTCCTGTCTCAAGAGTTCTATGAGACGAACCCGGACAACGACTTTGTCCGCGGCTACACCTTCCAGATGGCCCGCGGCCAGGGGCCCGGGTCCACCGCCCGCGGAGGATTTATCGAACGCATTCCGTGGGGCAAGGATCACCACGACGTAATGACCAAGCGCTTCCGAAACACCCTCGGCTTTGGAATCATCGGCGACGACCTTCCGGAAGAGCACAACACCGTCACTCTGGACCCCAATCTCAAAGACAGTTCCGGCCTCCCCGCGCCAAAGATCACCTACGTACTGAGTGAGAACTCTCGTAAATTACTTAACCACGCCATGGCACGGGGCAAAGAGGTTCTTGAAGAGGCCGGCGCGATTGAGATCCTGTACGACCCGCTAATGGCAGAATCCGGCTGGCATCTGCTGGGCACCGCCCGCATGGGCAACGACCCCGAGCGCTCGGTGGTCGACGCCAACGGCCAGTCTCATGAAGTCGATAACCTCTTCATCGTGGATGGCAGCGTGTTCGTCACCGGCGCAGCGGTGAATCCCACGCCCACCATCCAGGCGCTCGCCCTTCGAACCGCCGACTACATCGCCAACGAGCGACAGGACCTGAAGGGCTGATGGCGTTCACACCAGATATTGATCTCCTGAGTGCCGCCATGGACCGCATCATTCCATCCATCGATGGATTGTCAGGTGTCGGAAGCATGGGCCTCGCCCAGGAAGTGATTGACCGCTCGCAGTCTGATGACCGCTGGAAGGCTGCACTTGAATCGATCCTTACCGCGCTCCCATCTGCCAAAGCCTTCAGCGCCCTGAGTGGAGATGATCAAGACGCTGCGCTCACCACTGCTGAAACGATTGATCTGCAAGCATTCGGCTACCTGGTGGACGTCATCTACACCGTCTATTACATGCAGACACAGGTCCACGCCCGCCTCAACTGGCACGGCCGCTCCCCACAACCAGACGGCAACCAGATGCCACCCTGGGACGAGTCTGTCCTCGCCAACATTCGCACCCGGGAACCATTCTGGAAACACGTCTAGGCAGAGCCGTCACCGCGATTGAATGAGCGTGCCAGAGGGACTGTCACCCTGAGGAGAGAGGCTCCGCGACCGACGTGAGGGTCTCTGCCGGTAATGCACTCAATAGCCGTGCTATCAACCGATCTACTCACCAACCCACACTTCGGAGCTTGTCTTGTTGAGCAACCGTCATGGAGTTCACATCCGGCAGATACCCTCCCGTCGCTTTTTCCGCAGAGCCTTCATTCGCTCCTCAGGGTGACAGTGCGATGGGCGGTGAGCCTGACGGTTGATGGCGCAACTTCGGCCTAAGAATAAAGCGATTGTGCGGTGTTACGAGCGGGATATCCATTTCCGCGCCCACGCCATACCCACCACACTGTCACCCTGAGGAACGAAGTGACGTGAGGGTCTCTGCCGGTCTGGTATAAGCGAGCAATCCATCTTGACGCTGTGTCCATTTCGGGCAGGTTGATGAACCGCACCCCTAATTCATAACCGGCAGAGACCCTCACGTTAGTCGCAGAGCCTCTCGCCTCAGGGTGACAGTGCGGTGGGCGGTGGGCCTGACGGTTGATAGCGCGACTTCGGCCTAAGGATAAAGCGATTGTGCGGTGTTACGAGCGGGATATCCATTTCCGCGCCCACGCGACTTCCACCACACCGTCACCCTGAGGAACGAACGGACGTGAGGGTCTCTGCCGGTCTGGCATAAGCGAGCAGTCCATCTTGACGCTGCGTTCATTTCGGGCTGCTTGATGAACCTCGCCCCTGATTCATAACCGGCAGAGACCCTCACCTTGGCCGCGGAGCCTCCCGCCTCAGGGTGACGGTCGCTAGGCGAGGCTGGTGACGTTTTATGGGGTGGGTGGACACCTGCACCTCTAACCCTTCAACACGACCGGAATCCCACTCACCATTAGCAGCGCTCGATCTGCCCGCTCAGCAACCAGTGCGTTCACCATGCCCAGCATGTCAGCGAACACGTTGCCAAGCCGAGTTGGTGGTGCGACACCAGCCCCAACTTCGGAGCTCACGACGATCACCGTTGAGTTGCACAGCTCAAGCGCTGATATGAACTTTGACAGAGCCTTCTCCACTCCCAGTTCCGCCATCAGCCGGAACTCTTTCACTTCATCCTCGCCTGCGTCCATCAGCAGGCCGCTTACCCACTGAGTCAGATCGTCCACGATGACAGTCCGGGATCGCTGAGATGCATCCGTAACAACGTTGCCAAGATTCTTGCCCGCATACAACGTGATCCAGTACTCAGGCCGATTGGCTCTGTGCTTCTCAATTCGCTCTTCAAAGTCCGAATCAGATGAATCAACACTGGCCGTAGCGATGAACACCACAGGATGACCATCAGCCATTCGCGAAGCCTCGCGCAACGCCCAGTCACTCTTCCCGGAACGCACACCGCCGGTTACGAATATCAATTCAGCAGCCATGAGACCTCATTCCAAACATCACATCAAACCTCAACGTCCGATCATCCCGTAAATCGCACCCATATCCAAACTCGCCCGAAGATGATCCGCAAGCTTGTCCAGTTCCGCGTCCAGCGAGTACTCCTCACCGCCATCGCGCGTCGGCATCCCGGCGGCAGACGTCACACTCGCTAGTATCGCAGCGCGAACTGCGGGCGTATCGAACAAGCCGTGGACGTAGGTACCAAAGACGTTCCCTGCAGCATTTACGGCCCCGGAGCGCTCAAGTTCACCACCATGGCGCATGTACTGCGTTGCCTGTGGACACGCGCCTTCCACCGGCGACGTCACACCCATGTGGATCTCATATCCCGCACCCTCAATTCCCGATGCGCCGCTCAGTAAGCCCGGTCCGCCATTCATCTTGAACTCCACTTGCCGCGTCGACTTCACTCTCTCGAAATTTGTTTGCACGGGCAGAAGCCCAAGCCCGGCCTCACTGCCACCGGTCGGCAGATCGACACCCTCGGCATCGATCACCACCTCACCCAGCATCTGGTATCCACCGCAGATGCCAATCACGGGCACTCCACGATTGGCGGCGCTGATGACTGCCGCATCGAGGCCTCGCTCACGCATCCACCGAAGATCGCTGATGGTGCTCTTCGTGCCGGGCAGTGCGATCAGATGAGCGCCGTTTAGCCCGTCTGCGCTATCTATGAACCGCACATGCACGCCGGGCGTTCGTTCGAGTGGGTCGAAATCGTCAAAGTTGCTGACGCGGGGGAATCGCACGACCGCGACGACAAGGTCACCGTCGCTCGCCTGTCTGTCTTCCCGACGTTCCAACGCAACTGCGTCCTCTTCCGGCAATGCAATATCGGTGATGTACGGCACCACGCCCAGCACCGGCTTTCCGGTGCGCGCTTCGATCATGGTCGGAAGCGGCTCAAGCACTGATCGGTCGCCACGAAATCGATTGATGATGAGTCCGCGTACAAGCTCACGCTTTTCAGGTTCAAGCAACTCCAGCGTGCCCAGTAGCGATGCGAACACACCGCCACGGTCGATGTCACCCACCAGCAACACGGGCGACTTCGCATGCACTGCCACCCGCATGTTCGTGATATCGCTGGCCCGCAGGTTCACCTCGGCTGGGCTACCCGCGCCTTCGATGACCACAACGTCATACGCAGAACGCAACTCTTCCAACCCCGCTGCCACTGCACCCCACATCTCAGGCTTCTTAGTGCGCCACTCTTTCGAGCTCAGAGACCCCGTGGATACACCGTTCAGGACCACCTGTGAACGGTAATCCGCCTCCGGTTTCAGCAACACAGGGTTCATTGCCGACGACGGGGGCAATCGGCACGCCGCAGCCTGCATTGCCTGCGCTCGTCCGATCTCAGCACCGTCTGGCGTAACGAACGAGTTGTTGGACATGTTCTGGCCCTTGAATGGAGCCACAGACATGCCGTCCTGCAAGAAAATCCGGCACAACCCGGCGGCGATAACGCTTTTGCCGACGGATGATGATGTGCCCTGCACCATGATGGTTGCAGACATGGCTAATCCCGGTTGACCGCTTCGTTCACTGCTTCCAGATGGGTCGCGAGGCTGAGTGCTGTTAGCCGGGTGAGCTCTGGCGTGATGTTGAGCGTTGTGACGCTGGCGTTCTCAAGCTGGAATTTGTAGGCGGCCTCTGGTGGCAGTCCCAGAAGATGAGTGAGCATCCCGGAAAGTGATGCTCCGTGCCCAACAATCACCACGTCTCCATCAAGCTTCGTTATCTCGGATACAGCCATAAACTTCGCAGCACGCTCGACCAGATCGGCCCTGCTCTCTCCACCAGCCATCTGGTGATACGGGTCAGATCCATACTCTGCGGACTCTGCCTGTTCCTCTCTGGAAGTCTCCGCCCAGGTCTTACCTTCGAGCGTTCCATAATTGATTTCACGCAGAAGCTCAGACTTCTGGAAGTCGAATCCAAGCGGTTCAGCAGTCGAGACGCAACGCGCAAGATCGCTTGACCAGACAACCTCGGGTTGAAAGTGGTTGCGCACGTACTGGCCTGTGAGTTCAGCCTGCTTACGACCGCGATCGTTCAGTGGCCGGTCCTTCTGACCCTGCATTCGACCTTCAACGTTCCAGTCGGTCTCGCCGTGACGGATCAATACGAGACGAATCATCGCTTCGCCACGATCATTCCAGCGGCCACGGCCGCTCCGACCAATGCCGCCCGCTTGAACAACTTCAGACTGCGATCAACATCCTTGTGACCCGGCCTAACGTCGGCCGGTCCCAGGCTGTACACGTCCAACTTCTCTACCTCCACGCCAAGAGCTCCCGCCGCCGCCCCAATTGACCATCCGCCATTGGGGCTGGGCGTTCGTTCGTGTTCATTCATCATTGTTTTAGCGGAGCGTTTTGCGTCCATCCCGCTGGTAGCTGCAGCTGCCACAATAATGCCGCCAGAAACTCTCGCCGGCACCAAGTTAATCACATCATCCAGCCGTGCGGACGCCTCTCCAAAGTATCGTCGATGGTCTTCGTAGCCCACCATTGTGTCCAATGTGTTGATTGCCCTATATGCCATCGCACCGGGCAGTCCGAACATGCCGTACATAAGCATCGGACCAACCGCGCTATCCGTGATGTTCTCGCTCACAGACGATATCGCAGCGGACGCCACCTGATCTTCGCTGTAGGCCGAAGGATCTCTTGAAACTATTCGTGACAGGCTGGCTCTTGCCTCTTCCACGTCGCCGCGTTTCAGGCCATCAGAAACAGCGGTCACCTCGTCATCCATCGATTTGATAGCGAACGTGCTCTTCAGCAGAAAAGCGCCACCGATGATGCTCGCGGCGGTCCCAAGCTTGCCCAGTCCTCGCTCAGCCAGCGACGTTGCGGCCAACACCGCAAGCGGCAGACCTGCCGCCAGTACAGCGCCGCTGTATCGATCGCGGCGGCGCTCCCCGGTGATTCCTGCCGCCATGGCTGCGTCCGTGACTTTGCCCATCCCGACCACCGGGTGGATCTTCTCGGGTGGCTCGCCGAGAACGCGATCCCACACAAGGGCTGCGCCAAGCACCGCCAGCTTGATTAGCAACTCGCTAGCCCCAGAACGCCGGGAGCATAGCGCCGTTTTCGAAGAGGCCGATAACGATGATCAGCGTGACTATCTCACCAATCTCACTGGACGCTCCATATATATCGCCAGACAGTCTCCCATCTAGCCTTGATGCTGCGAATCTCCCAAACGCGTACGCAACGACCCCAACGGGAATTACGATCACAGCGGCCCACACGCCAAACGCTATCGCGCTGACAACGACGGCAAATACGAATGGCAGCCAGAGCGATGCGATACCCGGTCGCTCGTAAAGACTGCCCAATCCCGATGAATTCACATACGGAAACATCCGAACCAGCAGCAGCGCCACTGTCCGACCCAGCATGGGAGCAATTGCCAGCGCGGCAAAACGCTCCCAGGAATCCAACTCTGAGATTGACGTCCACTTGATCAGCAGAACAGCGCCCACCGCCGACGCTCCGAACACGCCGATTGCGGGGTCCTTCATGATCTCGCGGCGACGCGCTGCCGTCCTGCCACCGAACAGTCCATCTGTGGCGTCGGCGAGGCCGTCCAGATGCAATGCCCCGGTCACAGCGATCATCGCGGCCACAACGATCGCGGCGCTAACGGCGCCGGGGAGCAGCTCGGTGAGCCCCATATCCAGCACAGCAAGTCCCAGGCCAATCGCCAGCCCGACCAGGGGGAAGAACGCGGGAGACGTAGCGACGGCTCTCGGGGTGTCCGCAGCGCGACCGCCAATCGGCACTACCGTCAGGAATCGCACAGCGGCGATAAACGCGCTCATCAGCTACTCATCACGATTCGATACAGACGCTTCCGCAAACGTCGCCATGCCGTTGTGGACGTTCACAGCGGCATCGATGACAGACATCGCCAGTGCAGCGCCGGATGCCTCGCCCAGCCGCATGTCCAACTCCAACAGTGGTCGCAAGCCAAGATGCGCCAGAGCGATGGCGTGGCCCGGCTCTACCGACCTGTGGCCCGCAATCATGTATCCGGTCACCGCAGGCTCCATATGCGCTGCAAGCAGTGCCGCTGATGTGGCGATATACCCGTCCAACACAATGGCGATGCGGTGACTGGCCGCACCCAGCATCAGACCTGCAATAAATCCGATCTCAAAGCCTCCAACGGCCGATAGTACGCCCAGTGGGTCCTCGGCTGACGGCTGGTTCTTCGCCAGCCCTCGCGTGATCGCGTCGATCTTGCGGCCAAGACCCTCATCGTCGATGCCGGTCCCGCGCCCGGCCACAGTGGCAACATCGCTACCAGTCACCGCCGCTGTGATCGCCGCAGCAGATGTGGAATTACCGATGCCCATTTCGCCGGGAGCAACCAGTTGTGCGCCCTTCGCAGCAAGCTCCCCAGCCACCTCGACGCCAGATTTGATTGCTGCGTCCGCCTGCTCCAGAGACATCGCTGGTCCTACCGTGAAATCAGACGTCCCACGTCCCTGGCTCCTGTCGACTAGCGCCGCTGTGGGGCCAGGGATTTCCATCGCCACACCGCAGTCGACGATCATCACCTCAGCGCCTACAGTCTTCGCGAGCGCGTTTATCCCTGCTCCCCCACCCAGGAAGTTCGCCACCATCTGGGGCGTTACCTCAGCCGGAAACGCGCTCACGCCCTGCGCGGTGACCCCGTGATCGGCAGCGGCGACCACTATCCACTTACCGTCTACGTTGGGCCGCTCAGTGGCTTGAATGCCGGCAAGTTGCACAGCGATCTCTTCCAGACGCCCAAGGCTGCCCTGCGGCTTCGTCAGCGAATTCTGGCGCTCCGTTGCTGCCTCGATAGCGCTTGCATCAAGAGCTGAAATGTCCACCGTAATCAAGCTAAAACTCCACGCCCCGCTGCGCTTTAATCCCCTGATCTGCATACGGATGCTTAATTGTTTTCATCTCAGTTACCAGATCGGCGTACTCGACTAACTCCGGTTGTGCGTCTCGGCCAGTGATCACCACATGCTCCATCTCAGGCCGCTGCTGCAGCACATCGAGCACCTCATTAATATCGATCCAGCCATAGCGAATCGCATAGGTGATCTCATCCAGGATTACGAGGTCATAGTCGCCTGACAGGATTCTTTCTTTAGCAATTTTCCATCCCACTGCCGCTGCCGAAGCATCATCAGCAAGATCTTCCGACTCCCACGTGAAGCCCTTGCCGGTGGCAATCATCTCAATGCCCATCTTCTCAGCCGCCATCTGCTCGCCGTACTGGCCTTTGGGCTGTTTGATGAACTGGATCACCGAGACTTTCATGTCTCGTCCCCATGCCCGCGTCATCACACCAAATGCAGCGGTGCTCTTCCCTTTGCCGTCACCTGTGTTGATGATCACCAGCCCTTTGCGAACGCGTTTTGGGCGGTCCGGATCAGGGAGCGGACGTCTGTTCTTACTGGTCACCCGGTCACCTCACTGGCCCAATCAACCGCACCAGCGGTCGATCAGTCAACTCATCAATTTCAATATTGGCTTCAACTTCAAATACGTTCGCCAGATTTTCAGCCGTGATCACCTCACTCGGCCTGCCATCAGCGACGAGCTTCCCGTGATCCAGCAACACCAGGCGATCGCAGTGGCGGGCGGCAAGGCTAACATCGTGGAGAACCACAACTGCGCCCATACCTGCTGTGGCTTCGGTATGGATCAGCGCCATTAGCTCGATCTGATGCTTCAGATCAAGGCTGGCGGTTGGCTCATCCAACAGCAGCAGCTCCGGCTCCTGCGCCAGCGAGCGCGCAATCAGCACGCGTTGACGCTCTCCACCAGACATATCGCCAAGCTGCCGGTCTACGAAGGCCTCTACGCCGGTGCGCTTCAGAGCGTTCAGAGCAATTTTTCGATCGTTCGCCCCTTCAACCTGGAACCGGCCCAGATGGGGATACCGCCCCATGAGCGCTATCTCCATTGCGGTGAACGACATGCCATGACCGCTCGACTGCGGCAAATATGCGACCTTCTTCGCTCGAGCCCGCGCATCAAGCTGATCGAGTCGAACGCCCGACAGTTCAACGCTGCCATAATCCGGATCTACCAACCCCGACACTGCCCGCAGCGTGGTGGT
Organism: Dehalococcoidia bacterium; assembly: GCA_963579925.1. Lineage (GTDB taxonomy): Bacteria > Chloroflexota > Dehalococcoidia > Lucifugimonadales > Lucifugimonadaceae > UBA1151. Next base: position 10,465 of record CAUZJA010000072.1, read on the forward strand.
CTTACCGGACCCATTCGGCCCAATAATCCCAACCATCTCGCCCGGGCCAACGTCGAACGATACCCCATCCACCACTGCCGTACGCCCAAGCTTCACACGCAGGTTTGCCACGCGCAGCAACGGATCGCCCAAAGCTGCGCGATCCGCGGGTGAGTGGCTCTTGTCAGCGGTTAGTACCAACTACTCAAATCCCCCAAACGTCACGCCAGTAAACTGCTCCGGGAACAGAACCGCGGCCAGATCCTCTATGCCTCGCACGTTCCAGTGAGAGAGCGTAGTGAAGTACCGGGGATCGCCCAGCATCACCTTGTCGTTGGCAATCGCAGGCACATTCGCCAGCGCTGGCTCGCCTTTGAGCAGATCCGCAAGGTCAGTCGCGCCGGGGTCCGGCTGCGTAATGACGATCACATCAGGGTTCATCGCGATGATGCTCTCGAAGGACACTGTCTCGTGTCCATCGATTCCGGAAGTAGCGGCGATGTTTTCGCCGCCTGCCTGCTCAATGATTCCGCCCTCAGTGGAGTCGCCCCCAGCGGCAGAAATTGAGTCAGAGAACTTGGCGATGGACAAGACTCCGGGCTTTGTAGGGCTGCCAGCATTAGCGGCGTTTGACTTCACGAACTCAATGCGTGACTGAATCTGAGCGATCAGATCTTCTGCCCGATCTTCCGCACCCAGCATGTACGCGAGAGTCCGGATGTTCGTCTCATGCCCCTCGCCAGAGCTTTCAAGCGCCGTCCGCACAACCTGAATCCCGGTGCCACTGATGGCGTCGACAATATCCTGCTTCGTGAACTTGCTGGCAATCACCAGATCAGGGTTTAGTGAGACCACCTCTTCCGCGTCACGCTTTACCTTGGGTAGATCGCCTACTTCTGAGGCCACATTGGAGTAGGTCTCGTTCGCCGTAAAACTGCCAATACCCACCAGGCCTTCAGCACCCACCAGCGCTACGACTATTTCATCGTGGCCCAGGGAGAGTGTGTGCAATCGTTCTGGCGGTGCGTCAATAGTAATCCGATCATCACCAATCTGAAGCACTCGCGGCCAGCCAAAGTTTGTGGGGTCCACGATGGCGTCGATGGCCCAGGGGCTTGGAGTTGGTTCTGCCTTGGGAACGTTGATAACGGGAGTTGGGGCCGCAACGTCCTCAGAACCACACGCGATCGCGAGGGCGAAAACGGCGAATGCCGCGAACGCGACTACTGGTGACCTAAAAATCCTGGACATCAATCGAATCTCCTTCTTCTTCAAACTAAAGTGCCTCCGCCCTTGCCCGGTTCCGCGCTAGCAAGAACAGGAAGAACGGTGCTCCAATAAATGCCGTGATAATCCCAACC
>CAUZJA010000073.1:0-11798 GCA_963579925.1 Dehalococcoidia bacterium
ATGAATCCGCTCGTAGGTGGTATACCTGTGATGGCACAACAGACATTCACGGCGACGTCTTACGCCGTCGGGCGACTCTCTTGAGTCGATAACCCTTGATTCTGTGTGCTCACACTGTGGACAGTGCACAACCCGCGCCTTGCACTTGATGCTTCAAATTTTGCCCCATGAAATCACCGAGTGCAACCCCATATCTCGTGGAGCCACCAAACCATACCACTATCTGTAGTGTAGTCAAAGCGATTTGTGGCACAAGTATCAGTGACTTTTGTGCAGTCAAAATCATACTGAACCGCAGTTCAGGTTTGGTGCCAGTTCGCGACTCCAGCCCGCGACCAAATCTCCAGCTTTTATTTCACTCATAATCCCATCGTTACTGAAGCCAATTGTCGACCTCAATCCGCTAGTCAACGAACCAGCAACTGGCGAACAACACCCAGTAACAGAATTCGTTGGGATACTGGTGGGGGAAGTCGAATTTCGTCTACACCGCATAGGCAACAGAGCCATCGGTGCGTAATGGGATCGAGGACGGCAGATCTTTTGGCTCGGCTTTGGCCGTCTTGAGTAGCTCCTCATCCAGCACCACGCCAATGCCAGGCGCTTCCGGAACCGGGATGATGCCACCTTCACGCTTCAAAGCAGATTTGTAGATCAGGTTGTGATCTGCCTCATCAGCCTTTGTGTACTCCTGCGTCAGGAAGTTCGGAATCGTTGTGTCCAGATGCACCGATGCGGCAGTGAGGATTGGTCCCAGGTAGTTATGGGTGACGACGGCGGCGTGGAACGATTCCGCGATGGCGGCAATCTTCTTGCAGTGCGTTATCCCACCGGCAAGTCCAACGTCCGGCCGCACGTACTGGGGACCGCCGTGCGTCAGCAACTCTCGGAATTCCCAGATGGAGTGCATACGTTCGCCGTTGGCAACAGGGATCGTCGTGCGACCGGCGATTTCGCCCTGAGATATGACGCTGTCGATCTGTATCGGGTCTTCGTAGAACATCGGCCGGAACTCCACCAATGCCTCGGCGAGTGCGATGGACACCATGGGAGTCAGCTTGCGGTGGATCTCGAGAATAATATCGACATCCAGTCCTGCACCTTCGCGGAGCGCTGCCACGGTGTCACGGGTATCCGATATGAGCCGTGAAAGCGTCATCGAATGGAAAGCGTCCGGGAGAGGGTCGATCTTAAGCGCTGTGAAACCTTCTTCACGTGCGCTTATGGCGTTCTTCAGGATCTCATCATCGTTTCTACCACCCATGAGGAGGTGCAATCGAATGGTGTCGCGAACTTTGCCACCCAGAAGATTCCACACGGGCGTTTCAAAATGTTTGCCCTTGATGTCCCAGAGTGCGATATCTATCGCCGCCACTGAACCTGAGAGGACAGAGCCTCGGAACGGAGCCATTCGGTAGAGGAACTGGTGGATGTGCTCAATCTGCTGTGGGTCTTGTCCGATTAGCCAGGGTCTGAACCGTGCGACTACTTCGCCCACCGCTTCCGGGTAGCCCCAGCAGGCAGTCTGGCCAATCCCGGATATCCCGGTGTCAGTGGTGATTCGAACAACATAGGCATCTCGAATCAGGAATGATTCGACGCTCTCAATACGCAATATCTAGCTCCCATACATGCCAGGGCAGGATTGAAACCTTCCCCTACCATCATCATCGTCACGAATATTGGCGGGGCAATCCTGAGTATCTCGATTTCATTGTTCGAGTTCATAATCAAGGATTGCGAAGCCTTGATAGGGATACTAGGGACTGGGGAGAGACGGTCTTCCACCGTCATTCCACCGTTGTTTCAGGCTGGGGATAATTTGCGTAGATAATGGCTCCTGCGATAATCCAACCAGACAGGCACACATACACAGTTACGGAGATGCGACGATATGAAGGTCTTGATCGTTGGCGGCGGTGGAAACGTTGCCACCTGGACGGTGCCATATATGCAAGAACAGCATGAATTTCGCGTACTGGACGTCAAGCCTCCGCGCGTCGACGGCGTTGAGTATGTTCAAGGCTCGCTTATTGATCCCGGTGCCGTGGCTGAAGCGCTAGACGGTGTGGATACCTTCATCAACATGGTTATGAAGAGTCCGACATCGTCGAAATCTACCGATCACACTGTTCAGGATGTGCTGGACAACTACCCGGTCAACACGATGGGACTTCACCTCCTGCTAAAGACGGCGCAGGAGGCTGGCATCATGGCCGGCGTCCACACCAGCACGTTCACCGTGCACAACAGGCACCGTGAATGGTACTCAGCAGAGGAAGAAGTGCCGCTGGACGCGCAGAGCGTCTACGGCCTGACCAAGGGCTTCGGTGAAATGATCTGCCGGTACTTCTGCCGCGAGTTTGGAATGTCTATTGTTGCGCTGCGCCTGACCGGACCCCGGAATCGCGAAGGCTGGATTGAAGGCAGGAAGCTGTCGAAAGACGATCCTGCGTTCTTGCGGGTGGTCGATGAGGAAGACATGGCGGCCGCCTATATGGCAGCATTGAAGGTCGCTAATAGCAGGCGAAGCCGCTATGACGCCGTGTTCCTCCATGGCGATGAGAATGAAGAGGAAATCAACGGCGCCAAGGGGCGTGAACTGTTGGGCTGGGAGCCACGTAGTCACCTGAAAGTGAAGTAGGAATGAATTCTTTGATTATTCATCGTCAGTCGAAGTATAGACTCATGGTTTTGGTCTTTTTGGGCGCAGCAATGCTACTTACGGCTGCCTGCGGCTCAACGAAGGATCTAGATCCCAAGTTGAAGTTGGGCGATACGTTCACGTTGTCAATTGGAGCATTTGTTGAAGTCGACGCGGGTGAGGAGAACTACAGGGTCGATTTCATTGGAATGATTGCCGACTCACGATGTGGCGCGGGACTCACCTGCATCGTGGCCGGAAAGGCAGAGATCATCCTGGCTCTGACTGGCGAAGATGGTGCTCGCCGTTCTTTCCCCGTTAATGTCCCGCCTGATGGCTCCGTCAGCTCTGACCTACAGGGCTTCCGGCTTCGCCTGGAGAGGTTACTGCCGGATCCACCTCCCCCAGGCGTCACATCAGAATTGTACCGAGCGGAACTCATTCTCACGCGCCTACCCTGATCCGCCTTGGATCAGTTACTAGGCTGTAGGCAGGGGCGGTCCCGGCTTGTCACGGAAGTCGTTTGGGTCGAATCTGTCTGATGAGCCCTGGGCTTTCCAGCCGGTCACTTCTTCGGCGTGCGATGTGTCTCGCCAGCGGGTGCTGTTGTCTGAGATGGCGTCGAAGATGTCGAATTTGAGTGATTCCGGGGCACTGAGACAGGCGTCCATCATGCGCACTGCGTCCATCTGATCCAGGTATCCCGGGAAATGGCGCAAAAGCTTCGGTTCGTTGGTGTCCAGTACCGCGCCAAGACGGATGTTGAGTATGGACATGCCTTTGGCGTCCGAGAACCAGCGTGCGGCGGCCTCTGTGAACGCTTTGGCAGCGCCGTACGGAGAGTCGGGCCGAACAGCGTCCGTGTAATCCAACTGCGGCCACGGCTTCTCAACTTCGTCGTACTGCCCCTCTGCCAGCTTGCCGTAAGGCGAATCTTCGTACCATTCCCAGCCGCACATGGTGCTGCCGGTGCTCATGTTGACCACCCGCCAGATGCCAGCCTCCTGGGCCGCTTTGAAAACGTTGATGGTACCCTTCATGGTCACATCTATCGCGCCATCCCAATCGCCAATGTCATCGACGAACGCGGCAAGGTGCAAGACCATATCGATATCTTCGAAAGCAGGCCGAATTGCATCGAGGTCCGTGATGCTGGCTTCGGTGGATCTGATGCCCTCAACTTTGCGACGGCTCAGGTTGCTGAACTCGTACTTGTCGGACAGGTGCTCAATAGCAAGTCCGCCAACCAGTCCACTGGCGCCGGTGATCAGAACTCTTGGTTTGCTGGCCATGGTGTGTCTTCCCCTCTTAGAACTTTGCGATATCTGGAATTTGCCCTGCCCAGGGGCGCGCCTCTTCGTACCGCGCAGATGCGGACAGGACGGTTGCTTCTGCGCGGTATCGGCCAACGATGTGCAGGCCTACGGGTAATCCTGACTTGGTGAATCCCGCGGGCACTGATGCCGCGGTGTTGCCAGCCATGTTGAACGGGTAGGTGAACGGGGTAAAACCCCAGTGGCGATGCGGAACTGCTTCGCCGTTGATGACTTCCGGGTGCTCTCCCACGGTGAATGCTGGCGTTGCGAGCGTCGGCGTCAGCAGAATGTCGTACTGTGAAAAGTATTCCCGTACGTAGGCGCGATAGATTTCCAATTGCGACATCGCATGCCAGAGATCAGCGGACGTGAACGATCTCCCGTTTTCCAGGCCCTCCGTGAAGTAGTCGGTGAGTTGGTCGCGGTGATTCTCAAGCAGCTGACCGTTCACGGCGTACATACGTGAGTTGTAGAGAACATCAAACGTGTCGTAGACCTCTTCGGGCGAACCGAGTCGAAAATTGACGGTCTCCACATTGCAGCCGAGGTCTTCGAAAGTCTTGGCGGCGGTTTCAGTGATCTGTTTGACCTCAGGATCTACCGCGACTCCTCCCAGATCCGGGCTCCAGCCCACTCTGAGACCCGAGACGTCCTGATCCAACGCGGCCATGAAGTCGGGTGGGTCGGTTTGGATTGCGTCCTGTTCGCCGTCGTCAGCCGGCCCAGCCAGGACGCCGAGCAACAATGCTGCGTCCTGCACGGTGCGGGTCAGCGGTCCACTTTGCGCAAATTTCACCGGGTGTGCACTCGATGAATCCATGATGAGTTTCGGGATACGGCCCTGAGACGGCTTGATGCCGTAAATGCCGCACATGCTGGCCGGAATTCGAATTGAGCCACCGCCATCGCCGCCATGGGCGATGCTCGATATGCCAGTTGAGACTGACACGGCAGCTCCGCCACTGGAAGCACCGCTGGTCATTTCGGGATTCCAGGGATTACGGCAGGCGTCGCCCAGCCGGTTCTCATTCGTGCCGATCTGGCCGAACTCAGATGTATTCGTCTTGCCGATGATGACTGCACCCGCTGCGCGTATTCTCCGAGCGGCAATCCCATCGAAAGTTGCAATTCGGTCCTTGTAGACAAGACTGCCAGAGGTGAAGGGCAGTTCTTCAACCTCTTCCACGTCCTTTATGGGCACTGGAACGCCGTGGAGCGGCCCAAGGTCGCCTCCGGCTGCCACGGCCTGCTCGGCATCTCTCGCGGCCCTCATTGCTCCGTCTGCGTCGACATGAAGGAATGCGTTCAACTGCGGATTAAGTTGCTCGATACGCCTCAGGCTATCTTCAACCAACTCGACCGGTGACACGTCACCGCTCTTGACCATGGCGGCCAGTTCAAATGCTGATTTCCAGGTGTTTTTTGTGCTCATGAGTTTGTTCCTAAGAGACGGGTGGTTTGAGATCGGCCCATGGATGCGAGGCTTCGAACGCGGCTGATGCTGCAAACACGCCTGGCTCGTCGCCAAACGCACCCACGACCTGGATGCCCATTGGCAAGCCGTTCGCGGCCAGACCGATGGGGACTGTTGCGGCCGGGTTGCCCGTCATGTTGAACGGATAGGTGAATGGAGTGAATCCCCAGTATTTGTGTGCGACTGATCGTCCATCAACTGACTCTGGGTGCTGATTGATCGGGAATGCAGTGGTCGCGAGTGACGGGGTGATGAGCAGATCATATTTTGAGAAGAAATCAGATGCGTAGCGCCGGTAGCGATTTATCTGAGCCTCTGCTCTCCACAACTCAGCGCCGGTTATGACTTTCCCACCTTCGAGTCCCTGAGTGAAGTAGTCGGTGAGTTTGTCGCGGTGATTCTCCAGCAAATGACCATTGGTCGCGTAGGAACGAGCTCGCCAGGCCGTTTCGAATGTATTGAAGACATCCTCGTAGTCACCTAATTTATACTCGGCCACTTCCACCGTGGCGCCCAGTGCCTCAAATGCCCGTACCGCCTTTTCAGCGGCGTTTTTGATCTCCGGATCGACCGGCGACCCGCCCAAATCCGGGCTCCACGCGATTCGTTTGCCTGACACACCGGCTGAGAGTGCGGCGATGAAATCAGGCGCCGGTTCGTTGATCACAACCGGCTCAGAGTCATCGGCAGGCCCTGCGATGACCTGCAGCAGCATCGCTGCGTCGCGAACGTCGCGTGTTAGCGGACCCACATTTGAGAAGCTGATTGGGTGCCAGTTGTTGAGGTTCTCATCCCGACGGGGAACACGACCTTGTGATGCTTTGATCCCGAACAAGCCGCACATCGCACCTGGGATTCGAACAGAGCCACCGCCATCGCTTCCCTGGGATATTGACGTGATTCCTGCTGCCACTGATGCGGCGGCTCCACCGCTGGAGGCTCCGCTGGTGTATTCGGCATTCCAGGGATTTCGGCAGGCATCGCCAAGCCGGTTCTCATTTGTGCCGATATGGCCAAACTCTGAGGTGTTGGTCTTGCCAATGATGATGGCCCCTGCCTCGCGAATCCGCTGGACGGGCAGGGCATCGGCGGTGGCGACGTTGTCTTTGTAGACAAGAGACCCATTTGTCTGACGAACGTCTTTTACGGCTTCCAGGTCCTTGATGGAGATGGGGATTCCGTGCAGTGCCCCAAGCGGTTTGCCGTCCATGACGGCTTGTTCAGCAGCTTTGGCATCATCCATAGCCATCTCAGGGATGAGCGTTAGGAAGGCGTTCAGCTTTGGGTTTAGCGATGACGCTCGTGAGAGTGCGAGCTCCGTTAGTTCTACCGGTGAGACCTGTTTGTTGACGACCATCTCGCGCAACTGGTGCGCCGGGGTCCATTCGAGAGCGATCGTGTCAGGCATTAGCTTCTCCGCATGAAATGTGTGGGCGCCAGTCTAACGCCCAATCCAACGCGAAGAACCCACCGGTGGCGGCCGGTGGGCTCTTCTTTCGTATCAGGCGGTGCGGGGTGCCGGGAATGGGGTGGTAGGTCTGAGCGATCCCCGCAACGCAGAAACGATCTATTTAGTTAGGCGAGCGTTAGCTCGCTCGTCACCTAGTTCGAGTGAACTGGGTTTCGCAGTGCTCGTCGAGCCTGAGGGTGGTGTCGCAGGAATGGAGGAACGTCCATCTCTTCGTTCGTCATCGAACCAAGTTGTTCGGCCATCTCTTCCTGTGCTTGGGCAGTCTCCTCAGCGGACGTGAAGCCCGTTGCAACTACAGTGAGCTTGATCTCGTTCTCCATCTTCGGGTCAGTTGCCATACCAAAGATGATGTTGGCCTCAGGGTCCACCACACGCTGAATTACTTCTGAAGCGGTCTGGACTTCTGAGATTGTTGCGTCGCCGCCGCTGGTGATGTTGAAGATCACGCCACGGGCGCCGGAGATTGAAACATCCAGCAAGTTGCTGTTGATCGCATCTTCGGCTGCAATGATTGCTCGGTCTTCGCCAGTACCGTAGCCAATGGACATCCATGTGGGGCCGGCGTTGCTCATGATCGCCTTCACATCTGCGAAGTCGACGTTGATCTCACCGGCTACGGTGATGAGCTCTGCAATTGACTGCACGCTGCGTCGGAGGACGTTGTCAGCCATGCGGAACGCAGATTCCATCGTCACTTCCTGGTCCAGCGCAATCATCAGTCGGTCGTTAGGAATAACGATGAATGAGTCCACCTGGTCACGAAGTCGTGCAATGCCTTCGTCTGCTACGTGGCGACGTCGCTTGCCTTCAAAGCTGAACGGCCTGGTTACAACGCCAACTGTCAACGCACCCATTTCCTGGGCAACTTCAGCAACGATTGGGGCGGCGCCGGTACCGGTACCACCACCCATGCCGCAAGCAATGAAAACCATGTCTGCACCCGAAAGCACATCTCGGAGTTCATCACGACTCTCGTCGGCACATGCCTGACCCTTGTCAGGGTCGCCGCCCACGCCGAGACCGGCAGCGATGGTGTCGCCGATCCGGAGTCGAGTTGGTACGTCAGATCGGACGAGCGCCTGCTGGTCTGTGTTTACTGTGATGTAGTCAACCTGCTCCAGCCGCTCTCGGTACATTCTGGAAACGGCGTTTGAGCCGCCTCCGCCCACGCCCACTACTTTCAGCTTGGCATCTTTTATCTCTACATCTGCCACAGCCAATTGTTCAGTGACCATATTTGTGCTCCTGGCTGCCGCCTGCTCAAAATTGCTTTGTGTGTCGAGTTCCATCGCCACATCGTTATCCGTAATTAGCGCCATCAGTTCCCCCTCTGGCATCGCACCCGGCTAAACGCCAACAGGCGTGCCCGATTCCCGGCTACCAGCGAGTTTGCGTGGCAGCAATTTCCTAAATGAAGATTTGAGGCCCGAACCGGCCATGGGGGCCGATACAGCAGCAATTTGAGATTTGCTGCTGATGTGACTCTCTCTGGGGAGGTTCCTCATGCCCCAGAGCAGAATTCCGACACTGGCTGCGAACTGGGGATCCTGATTGTCCTCAGGGATTCCCACAGCGCCGCGTGGACTGGCTACCCGAACATCGTGCTGGAATACGTAGCGAGCGATGGATGCGAATCCATCCAACTTCACACCACCGCCTGTTAGAACCAGACGATTGATGTTGAGCTCCTGAACGTGAGGCTCGCTAATCTTCTTGACCAGGAGACGAAGCATCTCCATGGCCCTGTCGTTCATGAGTTGACCAACTTCACGGCGGTTGATCAGCAACGGCTCATCCATACCCCGTGGGTTGACTTCAATTTCTTCAGAAGCAGTTCGTGCGTCTTGAGCCGCACTGCCGTACTTCACTTTCACTTCTTCAGCTTCCTGATGCGAAATGTCGAATGAGACTGCCAGATCATTGGTGAACTGGTAGCCACCAACTGACAGGACTGCCGTGTGAACTATCGATCCTTCGTGGAATATGGCAATGTCTGATGTGCCGCCGCCAACGTCGATCAGAATGACGCCTTCTTCTCGCTCCTGCTCAGTAAGAACAGCTTCCGCAGAGGCCACTGGCTCTACGATCAGTCCAGACACGCCAACGCCTGCCGCCTTCACGGCTGATGCCAGGGATTCGATGGGGTGCTGGTCGCCAAGGATGGCGTGCGTTTGCACGTACATCTCACCAGCGTGCATCCCTAGTGGGTTGCGGACGCCGTAGATGCCATCAAGCGCGTATGAACGAGGAATTACATGGAGAATGCTGCGACCTTCTGCGGCCGCATCTGAACGGGCAACTGAAATAGCGCGGCGCATGTCTTCTTCGGTCACCACTTTGACGCCCGACTTGTTGTCAACGCGGCTCCAAAGGTTGCGTGACTCAACGTGACTGCCGGTGAGGCCAATGTAGGCCCGTCGAATCGGCATTCCGGCGGCCTTGGATGCGCTGCCAATCGACTCAAGCACGGCGGCTGTTGTCGACTGCGCATCTGCGACCAATCCACGCTGAAGACCGTTGCAGGGCGCTACGCCAACGCCTGCGATCTCGATAGAACGATCTGATCGCTTGCGACCAAGAATGGTGCAAACCTTTGTGGTTCCTATGTCTATTGCTGCTCTGAAATCGTCTTGGATCATCTTGCTACCTCACAAATACAGGCCGCGGAGTCTCCGCAGTAATCCCTCCTCTACCACGTTCCGATTTCAAGTGATGATTTCGGCCCCCTCGTGACGGTGAGATGGGATATATCTAGGCTTGCGCCATTTCTGCGGTTATTCCTCGGCTACTCCTTAGAACTTTTAGATACGGTGATCAAATTCGCTCGGCGACCCGCAACCGTGCGCTGCGGCTCCTACGATTGCTCGCAACTTCGGAATCGGACGGTTTGGTGACCTTCCGACTGATCTGCCGCAACGTTGGTCGGTGGTTGCAATGACATACCGGTGTGCTGGGCGGGCAGACGCAGTCTGATGACTCACGTCTCATGAACGTCTTGACAATGCGGTCTTCCAGCGAGTGGTAAGAGATCACGCACAGTCTTCCGCCATGACCAAGCAGGGATACGGCCTGCTCCAGTGCGGTTTGCAGGGCGCCGAGTTCATCGTTCACGGCGATACGAAGCGCCTGGAACGTCTTGGTGGCCGGGTGGATCTTGCTACGGCTGCGTCCTGACGCACCGGCTACGATGCCAGCGAGTTCAGACGAAGTTGAAATAGGGCGGTGGTGAACGATAGCCGAAGCAATGCGTCGGGCTGCTCGTTCTTCGCCTAGCTGGAAAATGACGTCGGCTAGTTCCGACTGAGAGTACGTGTTGACGATGTCGGCCGCGGTCAGACGCTGATCCAGCGAGAAGCGCATGTCCAGCGGATCTGGTCGCCTAAAGCTGAAGCCGCGTGACTCTGCATCCAGTTGCAGCGATGAGAGGCCAAGGTCCATCAGCACACCGTGCACGGGTACGAAATCAAATGTGAGCGCAGTGGCGCGTATCGTGCGGAAGTTGGTGTTGGCGTAGAGAACGCGATCGCTGTATTCGTTGAGTCGCACGCCAGCCACGCTGACGGCTTCAGGGTCCGCATCCAGTCCAAGTACCTGGCCACCGGAGTTGGACGCACGGAGAATTGCCTCGGTGTGTCCGCCCTCACCGAGAGTTGCATCGATGTACCGCCCGCCCGGTTGAACGGCCAGTCCCTCTAGAACTTCTGGCACCATCACCGGAGTGTGGTGTAGCTCGAGGCCCATCAGTAGCACCCTGTTTCGCTCTCCTGCGTTATCGGTCTCTTAGTTATCCGTTTTGCCGGGTTGGCATTTCAGCCAGCCGTTCGGCATTGTCTGCGGCCTGGGTTCGGGCATCGGTTATTACCTGCTGCCACTGATCCTGGTTCCAAAGTTCTAAATTCCTGCCTACTCCGATCACGACAGCCTTATCGCTGATTGCGGCATACTCCCTTAAGGAAACCGGGATCACGATTCGCCCCTGGCTGTCGAGATCTGCCGAAAAAGCTCTACCGAACATTGCCCTTGCGAGCATCCGGTTTGCGTTAGTAGAAGGACGAGAAGTGATTTCATCGACGACTGCCTCCCACGCATCGGTGGTGTAGGCGTCAATGCAGTTCTCAATACCCTCTGCCAGCACAATTCCAGTTTTGAAGGCCGTGCGGAACTTGGCCGGGATGGCTACCCGCCCCTGGGAGTCGATTTTGTGGTCGTACTCGCCGGTGAAAAACAAACGGCTCTCCAACAGGCCCTGTGAATCGGATCAATAGGGAGTAGGTGGTTGGTTGACCAGTACGTCTGATTCACCATTTTCCTCCACTTGTCCCCAGCAACCCCCAAGTTCTACCAGACAGCGACTGCCTGTTGCAAGCGTTCAGCAACCATTTTTTGGCCAATATTCAAAGAACCTGATGTCAATTTCTGAGACCGGTATGCTTTGTTGAGTTCAAAATCAGGAAAATCACACGGTTACGGGAGGATCCAAATCCCTACATTTGCAGTGCTAACCAGCAGCGATCGTGGTTCGGCAGGCCAACAGGAAGACATTGGCGGAGACGCTGCGGTCGGGTTGCTCGAGTCATTGGGATTCGATTTGTCTGAGCGCGTCGTTGTGCCGGATGAGCAGTCAGAAATCGCTGCGCAGCTGAAGAAATGGGTTGAAATGGGGATTGACCTCATTTGCACAACCGGCGGCACAGGCGTGTCTGCTCGGGATGTGACACCGGAAGCGACGCGAGAGGTTATCGAACAGGAAATTCCCGGCATGGCTGAAGCGATGCGAGCAGGCTCGCTGGAGAAAACGCCGTTTGCAATGATCTCTCGTGCGCTCGCGGGCGTGGTCGGGCGCACGCTAGTCATTAACCTCCCGGGAAACCCGAAAGGCGTTAGTGAGACGTT
>CAUZJA010000074.1:0-11762 GCA_963579925.1 Dehalococcoidia bacterium
GAGTTTCATCGTGATCCGCATTTATGCACCGTCCAGATTGCTGCCAAAGGTCACGGCAAACATGCCAAATGCAGCGCTGTTGGGACGGAGCCTCAGCTCGTTCTCTCCCCACTTGTCTAATTCCACAACGCGATATTCCCGCCCGAACGAATCGACCGTAATGAAGCTTCTACCATCATCGTCGTACTCAATATCTTCGCCAGCATCAGCCGCTGTTATGGGCTTGCCGCTGAGTTCTACAATGACCTTGAACGGCGCGGTCTTGCCCACGGGATTAATTACGACGTTGACGGACCGCCCCTGGAACTTGAAGACCAGATAGTCCTCATAGTCGGTTGTCTCGCGGGCGTGGACAATTGCCTCTTCGGTATTGAGCCAGGCACCCTGCAGATACCAACGCCCATCCTGGTGCGGGAGATTGTCTGTGTAAAGGACCTGCTGGTCAGGTTCGTCGTAGTACTCAGGTTGCCCGGCGTACAGACCCTGGTCGGAGTAGCTGCGGCCGTAGCCACCGTAAAGTTCGCGGCTCTGGCTGGTCGCATTTGGATCGCGCCCGGGTCCTTCATCAGAGCCAAGTGGAATATCAGAGACATCATTGCCAGCTGCTTCAAGGGCGAGCCTGATTTGCACTTCGGTTTCGGCGTAGTCACCTTCCCCAAAGTGCGTGTACGTCACGCCACCAGTCGTATCGATCAAGTACTTGGCAGGCCAGAATCGGTTGTTGAACGCACCCCAGGTAGACATATTGTTATCCTGGACCACCGCGTATTCAATTCCATACCGATCGATGGCTGATTGGACATTCTCAGCGATCTCTTCGAACTCGAATTCAGGTGAGTGCACACCAATAATCGAGAGCCCACGATCCCGGTATTTCTTATCCCAGTCCAGCAAGAACGGAAGCGTTCGTATGCAGTTGATGCAGGTGTAAGTCCAGAAGTCGATCAGGACGACTTGCCCCTGCAAATTCAGGGTGCCAATTGACGTCGGCTCTGAGTTGAACCACTCTTGATTGCCTGTCAGTTCCGGACCCCGAGGGTTGGCCATGAGATTGTCCAGCGCCAGTTCCGGGGTGGCGGTTGCGCGTGCAGGTGGGAGATTGTCCGGTATGTTGATGGTTGGTGCAGCGAAATCAATCGCGCTGGTGGGTTCTATCGTTGGCTCTGCGGTTGAAGAGTCAGATCCGCAGGCGATGGCCACCAGCATGAGACTTCCGAGAACGACAAGCAGAATTGGGCGCAACAAGGAGTTTTGTTTGGGCAAGGTAATTTGATCCAACTGAATTCACATCCAGTAGCAATGGTATGTGTGGGAGAACCGAGCCGGTTGATGCCCGATTACACCCTATTTAGTTGTCGCCGAGGACGCTTACCGCTCGATGGGGCACGTCAAATCGTTGCCCCACTCTGCCCATGAGCCGTCGTAGTTCCTCACGTTTGAGAAGCCTAGCAAATTTAGAACGAAGAAGCCGTGCGCCGCACGGATGCCCCCCTGTCAGTAGGGGACAATATTCTTGTCCTGCGTGACTCCCACGCTGTTGAGGAGCGACATGAGTTCGTCACTCGACTTGAAGACTGGTACGTCACCTTCAGTGATCAGGTTTTTCCACTCAAGGTGAGTTGCGCCTGGAAGATGTCCACCCTGCTTGGTTCCTCGGTCGTTCTCACCGGTCCACTCTTCGTCTGTTCGGACATCCCAGAACTGGGTGCCATCTGAGCCAATCTCAGCCAAGATGTCTTCTCGAAGCGCGATCACTTCCGGGTGTGGAGTGGCATTGAAGGAGCCTGCGCTCACACTGCTATCGCCAGTTTCGACTGAGCGGTTCTCTGCAATCCACGCCGCGTATCCGCCGTCCAGAACTTTCACGTTGTTATGGCCGTAGTACCGCAGCGCCCAGAACAGGCGAGGCGCAAGATGGTTGCTATCGGAATCGTAAGCCACAACGGTGGAATCGTTTGAGATGCCAAGGACTGACATCATCTGCTCAAACTCAGCCGTAGGCGCGATGAGCGTCTTGTTTTCAGAGCCCTTGTACCAGTTGTTCTCCGGCTGAGCGGCACCTGGAATGTGACCGTTCTCAAACTCACCATGGAAGTTGCAATCGACTACACGCACGTTGGCATCATTGATGTGCTCTGCAAGCCAGTCGGTTGAGACAAGTAACTCAGGATTGGCGTAGCCGCGTTCTTCAATGGTGGTGAAAGTATTGCTCATGTCGCCAATCTGATCCAGGGGGTTATCTGGGTGTGTTTGGAGTTAGCCCCAGAAGCGAAGATGCTAGCACAGGCAACCATGAGTCACGGGTCATGTGTAGCCTTCTGCAAGCTCCAGGAATGGATATTGATGCCTCGATTAAAAACGAATGGGCGGCACATGTGCCGCCCATTCGCCTGCTCGCCCCTCAAATTAAGGTTTGCGTGTGTCGTAACTAACTAGGCCCCTACAGAGCCTGGATTCTTGTCCGTGGAAGTGTCAAGAGTGAACTTTCCAACAACCTCTCGTAGATCTGTTGCAAGATCAGCGAGTGATTTGCTGGAGTCGACGACCTGCTCAACCTGTGCTCCAACCTCTTCTGAAGAGGCGGACATCTCCTGTGCTGCAGCAAGGGTCTGCTGGCTTACTGATGCAGCGTCTTGGACAGACTTGCCGACTTCCGTGCTGCTGGCAGTCATCTGCTCTGCAGCCGCGGTGTTGCCTTCTGTCACTTCGCTGACAGTCTGAACAACGTTTGTCATCTCGTCAGCGGATGCGGCCAACTCTTCAGATGCGGCCGAAATCGTCTCGATCTGTTCCGTAACCTTGCCGATTGCTTCCTAGATGGACTGAAGTGCGGATCCTGATTCGCCAGCCAACTCAGAACCTACAGAGATTTCAGTTGCTGCCTGCTCCGTGGCTTTGACGGAATCTTCCACACCAGACTGGACTCCGCTGATCAATTCGCCAATTTCCTTCGTGGCGATTGTGACCCGCTCTGCCAGCGACCTGACTTCATCCGCCACAACGGCGAATCCACGACCCTGCTCGCCCGCTCGTGCTGCCTCGATGGCTGCGTTGAGGGCCAGAAGGTTCGTCTGTGCGGCGATGTCATCAATGACGCCGACGATGTTTCCAATCTCTGCAGACTGTTCTCCAAGAGATGCAATCTGCTGTGAAACTAGATCGACTGACTCTGTGATCTTGTTCATGCCTTCTACGGTCTTGGTTACCGTCTCCAGTCCCTGATCTGCAACCTCGATCGCTTCCTGGGCGCTGCTAGTAGCATCTTGTGCATTGGTCGCAACATCTGAGGCAGTGGACGTGACCTGCTCAACGATCTCGCTGGCTCGTCCAATACTTACCGCTTGCTGTTGACTGCCTTCTGCTATCGACTCTATCGCCGATGACAGTTGCTGAACGGCTGTCGAAGTCTCATCAATGCTCTCAGCCTGCTGCTGAGATCCAGAGGCGACCTGCTGTGCACTGGAAGAGATTCCGTTAGTACCCGCACCGGCCTGTTCAGATGCCGCAGCGAGTTCATCGCTGGCCGCATTGATCTTGGAAGCCGCGCCGCCGAATTCGCCGACAATGCCCCTGAGATTGGTGACCATGCTGCTCAAGGTGTTACCAAGTACGTCGTTTTCGCCCTTAGGCTGGATGTTGACGATCAAATCTCCGTCTCCAACCCTCTGGGTGGCCCCGGACATCCCTTCCAGATAGAGCTTCATCTCTCCGTATGAAACAGCCATTTCGCCGATTTCATCGGTTGAGTTGACTGATACTTCGGAATTCAAATCACCAACGCTAATACGCTTGAGCGCTGCACCGATCTGGTTGACACCACCGGTGATTCCCCTGGTTAGGAAATACGCGATCGCGGCCAAAACTGCTACTGCCAGAACGGTTCCGGCGATGAGGATGGTCTTTGCTGTTGATGCTGCTGATTCTGCTGCAGCGGATCGTTCAACTAGCAGTACCTCTTCCGCGGATGACATCGCATCCAGCAACAGGCGGATGTTGTCCATGATCGACTTGCCCGCATCGGTCAGGACCACATCTCTGGCGGCCTCAAAAGTCTCGTTCCGGCGGAGATTAATCGTCTCAAGCAGCTCTTCGAATTTGTCATCGACAAACGGCTTTAGATCGTCAATGCGTTGCGTTTGAACAGGGTTGTCAATTGTGAGTTCCCTGACGTGCGCAATCCCATCCAAGGCCGCATTGTAGGGCTCCAGATAACGGTCCTCGCGGGTAATAACGTAGCCCCGCTGACCGGTTTCAGCGTCCTTCAACCAATTCAGAACTGCTTCCAGTTCTCCGAGCACTTCGTGAGTGTGTTCCACCTGCGACGCTGTGCTGGTCAGGTTCGAAATGTTGTTGTAAGCCACAGTAGATAGAACCGCCATGATTACAAGAGCTGTACCAAACCCAGCGTACAGCTTCATACCAATTTTCAGTTTCACGATAATCCCCCATCAGATCAGATCAGATCAGATCAGATCAGATCAGATCAGATCAGAATCCTGATCCCCAATTATTTATGTCCACGCAGTTGAGTCATGACATCGGTTGATCCACATTTCAGGTGACGCTCATCCAGGGTGGGGCCACGGGAGAGTCTCAGGCCATGTGGGGCAACCGCTGTCATTAATCTCCCCAAACACAACATTAGGAATTGGAGTGAAAATAGATAACCGTGCACGCCGCAGGCTTATTTGTAGGTGCCCCAACTCTGTTTGGTTGTACTGACGCAATAAGGCACGGGGGATTGCCCCCTATTGAGACTCATACCCTCGGAGCGACATACGATCGCAATTTGCCGGGTGCAGGGCGAACTTGCTCAAGCTGTGAGGCATAATAGTTGTCGGCTCTTAGGATGGGATCCACGCGGTACGTTCACGCTCAATGCCATCATAGATACTCACAAGATCATCACTCGTCAGATCAATACACAGGAGATACCTTTGTGAGAATAATCACATCGTGCTAAATTTAGAGGGTTGTCCCTTAGGAGAATCCGTTGCACTTCCTGGTTGCAGGTGTAAGTCATAACTCGGCGCCTATTGAGCGCCTACAAAGACTGGCGATTAATCGTCGGTCTCTTCCTGATCTCATTCAACAGGGAACGTTGCTTGTTGGTGATATCGCTATTCTCTCTACTTGCAACCGCACGGAGCTCTACTCCTACAACGCTGACAAAGAACTTGGCGAACGGCAACTTATGGAGTTCCTGGAGATCATTGACCAGCGACTTGAATCTGGCACTGCTCCGCTTGCTCCCTATGTCTACTCACTCTCAGGCGACGATGCCATCAGGCACCTCTTCCGGGTGACTTCTGGCCTGGATGCTCTGGTTCTTGGTGAGCCAGAGATTGCGGGTCAGGTTGCTTTTGCGCTGAGAATGGCTGGCGAATCAAACTCCATCTCACCGCACCTCTCCCGGCTGTTCCACCACGCCATTCGCACCTCACGCAAGGTTCGCAGTACTACTGACATAGGCCGTGCTCGCGTGTCCGTAAGCTCGATCGGCGTTGATCTGCTTACCCGCTCCCTTGGCTCGCTGGAGGATCATTCCGTCCTCGTAGTAGGCGCTGGTGAGACCGGTATGCAGGCTGCCAGGGCTCTCAGACGGAACGGGGTTGGCGATATCGTCGTTACATCCCGCCGCAGTGAGCGCGCGATTGAAGCTGCCGCAGAACTGGGCAGCAAGTATGTTGAGTTTGACGATATTCACGAGGCACTGCTGACCGTAGATGCTGTGGTGACATGCACGGCAGCAGAGAGCAGCATCATTTCTACGGACATGGTCACCAAGGCAATGGCCGGACGAGATGGGCGAGGCCTCTTCTTCCTTGATGTGGCGCTTCCTGCTGATGTTGAGGCAGGCGTCCGAGAGATCAGTGACGTAACCGTGTTTGGCCTTGGTGATCTCACGGAGATCGCTGAAGTCCACCGAAGTGGACGCGCCCACGCTGCAGATGATGCCGAGACGATTATTGCGAGCGAACTTACCCACTTCAAAGAGTTGCTGGTTGGCGCGGCATCAGAACCGCTAATCAGAGCGCTGGGTGAGCAGGCCGATGGGATGCGAGAAGCGGAGATGGCCCGGGCGCTCAAGCGCTTGCCTGACATGAGCGATGCAGATCGTGCGGTGATAGAAGCCATGTCGCGCTCTATCGTCAAAAAGTTGCTGGCTGATCCAATTGCGTACCTGCGGACGTCCGATGATCTTGAATCATCGTCTGCAGTTGCCAGAGCCTTTGATCTCTCAGAGGATTCAAATAGCGACGCATAGGATGCCGAGCAGAGTCCTCAACTAGTCGGATTCTCTCCGTCCCCGTCTGGCATACAGTCACTTGCTAACGTATCCTCATTGCCGCGCAATTTTTAGAGTGAATCCGAACTCATTATTTGACAAAGCTCAGGCTAATTGACGCCTCTATCTAATTGACGCCTCCCGACGGGGGCCACAGGAGAAATAGTTGAACACCGCCAACTCTCAGGAACTGTTTCAGCGAGCCAAGGAACTAATTCCAGGTGGGGTGAACAGCCCTGCAAGGTCCTGGGGAAGCGTGGGGGGCAATCCACTTTTCATCAGCCGCGCCGCTGGCTCTCGAATCTGGGACGCGGACGGCAATGAGTTCATTGACTACGTCTGCTCATGGGGGCCAATGATCCTTGGCCACGCCCATCCTAATGTGGTTGCAGCGGTCACACTCTCCGCGCAGAAGGGCACCTCGTACGGCGCTCCCACTGAAGGCGAAGTTCGGCTGGCTGAGCTTGTGGTCGACTCTGTCCCGTCAATTGAGGTTGTGCGTTTCGTTAACTCCGGAACTGAAGCGACGATGAGTGCGCTTCGGCTCGCTCGCGCATTCACGGGCCGGTCGAAGATCATCAAATTTGATGGCGGGTATCACGGGCACGCGGATGCACTGCTGGTCAAAGCGGGCTCCGGGCTGGCATCGTCCGGTGTTCCCACCAGCGCAGGGATTCACCCCGGCCTGGCTGAAGACACCATTGTTTTGCCGTACAACGATACCGAAGCAATCACCAAAGCATTCGCTGCACATGCCGGCGAGGTCGCCGCGGTCATCATCGAGCCGATCGCTGGCAACATGGGGATAGTCCTGCCCGAACCCGGTTATCTTGGTGCTCTGCGCGAGTTGACGGAAGATGACGGCGCTCTGTTGATATTTGACGAGGTGATTTCCGGGTTCAGGGTTGGCCTTGACGGCGCTCAGGGCATCTTTGGTATCACGCCTGACCTGACATGTCTGGGCAAGATCGTGGGCGGCGGACTTCCGGTGGGGGCTTACGGTGGTCGCAAGGACATCATGGAACAGGTAGCGCCGCTTGGACCGATGTATCAAGCGGGTACTCTCTCAGGAAACCCGCTGGCGATGGCTGCGGGAGTCGCCACGTTGGAGCGGCTCAGAGAACCGGGTGTTTATGATGAGCTAGAGCGTCTGGGCGCTCTGTTGCAGACCGGGCTTACTCGCGTATTCAACGACGCTGAGATCCCTGTGACGATCAACCGGGTTGGCTCGCTCCTGACAGCATTCTTCACGGGTAGCCCTGTGAAAGATATGGTCGACGCATCAGCCGGTGACCACGAAGCGTTTGGCCGCTTTTTCCACGGCCTTTTGGCAAACGGCATCTATATAGCACCGTCAGACTATGAGGCCTGGTTCATCTCAACTGCCCACACTGAGGCAGACATTCAGGCAACTATTGACGGCGCTACAGAGGCGTTGAAGAGCGTCTAGCTGGCAACCTCGTCGTACTCTGAGTTGTAATCCCCAGCATCTTCAGTGGAGTTCGCATCATCATTGCCAACAACCCGGTAGCCAAAGCAGGCATCAGGTGCGATGTGCTCATCATCTGACTGATCATATGGTCGTGGGCAGCCGCACTCAAAGTAGCCGTTGGGCCGACCGAACTCTTCGCTGAGTTGCGGGACAGCCTTCTTACGAAGTGCTCAGTTCACGCGCGTCTCAAGCTCACCTAGAGACCAGGGCTTGGCAACGTAGTCTGAAGCGCCAAGCTCTTCTGCCTTCGCCATGTCTTCAGCAGACTTGCGCGCCGTGACCATTATCACTGGAATGTCAGCCGTTCGATGATCCTCTTGCAGCATCGTCAGCGCTTCCCAGCCATCGACATTTGGCATCATCACATCCAACATCACCAGATCAGGCTCCTCATCCAGAGCCCAGCGCAGCACATCAGTGCCATCGACTGCCTCAACGACCTCGTGCCCCATCGTCCCCAGCAGCGCCATCATCATCATGCGCATTTCCGGGTTATCTTCCACTACCAGTATCCTTGCCATCTGATGTATCTCCTCAGACTATGCGGCTTCATGAGTTGCAGGTTCGGGGTGTGTGTTGGTCCAGGAATCAGCAGTTGAGAGCGGTAGCCAGAACTTGAAGGTCGAACCTCCTCCCGGTGTGCTCTCAACGCTGATGTCTCCACCATGTTGATTGATAATTGAGCGGGCGATAACCAGCCCAAGACCGGTGCCCGGTACGTTTTGTGACTTTAACTCGGGTGCGCGGTAGAACGTGTGGAATATGTTGCTCAGAGCTTCTTTTGACATGCCGATGCCCTGGTCTTTCACATCGCATACGACCTGAGTGGCATCTATCTGAATCGAGAAGTCGATATCTGTTTCTTCAGCTGAGTACTTGGAGGCATTGGATAGTAAGTTGGAAACGACCTGTGTCAGTCGACCGCGGTCGGCCATGGCCCAGGCCTCGTCTTGAGGGGCATTGAGGTTGAGGATCTGCTGTTTTTCAGATGCAATCGTCTTGAATCCGCGTACAACATCCTGCATATGTGTGACAGCATCATCCTCGTTGAAATCGAGTTCAAAACGGCCGCTCTCCAGGCGTGCAACGTCCAGCAGGTCGTCTACCAGCCTGCTCAACTGGATGCCGTTCTTCTGCATCACGCCAACGTACTGAAGTTGCGATTCAGTCAGATTTTTATCGCTGTTCATCGTGAGGTATTCGGCAAAGCCATTCATGATCGTCAGGGGAGTGCGCAATTCGTGAGAGATCATGGATAGAAATGCGGTGCGGGTTTCGCTGGCGGTTTCAAGCGCTTCATTCTTGGCGGTAAGCTCATTTGCTATGACCTGTAGCTCCGCTTTGGCCTGCAGAAGATCCCAGTTCTGCGTCTCCATGTGGCCAAACAGCGACCTTTCCTTCTCCACCGTCACCGCGTTGTCGACCACAGGCGCAACCTGCGCGCCAATTCCATCGAACACTTCACCGGTGTGCGCTGCGTAAGCATCGGGCTGTTCGCAGGCAATGATGAGAAGACCAACTAGGCGGTCGCGAGAGTAAAGAGGTGTCATGATCCAGGAGTGAAGACCAACCCGATTGAAGGCTGCGGCAATACCATCATCATTTGGTAGCTTCAAATCACTCAGATGACCGGTCACTATCGATGTGTCGTTGTTCAACCTAGGCAGTCTTGTAGTCATTGGAATGTCTGCGATGAACTTGCCCATGGAGTGAGAAATCTTCAGATCGCCGCCTGCATTCTTCCTGATTCCCATGAGCAGATGGTCAAACTCGGCGACTCCCTTGAGCGAAAGATTTAGCGATGACACGAGTTCATCCAGGGATCGAGTTTCTGAGAGCGACCTCGATATCTCCGCGAGATGTCCCCTCAGTCGATGCTCCTTTTCCAGCGAGCGCTGAGCCTCGCGTCGTTCACCGGCAATTCTGGAGACCTGCTCTGTGAGTCCGGCAATGATTCCGGCACCAACGCCAGCCACCACAATCAGCAGATGTCGAGGAAGTTCTGAGAATCCGGCGGATGAGGCATCGTTGGCGAGAGTTTCAATCAGCACGATGTTCACCGGGATGAGAATTGCAGAAGTGGTCAGTCCACCTTTCCAACTCCAGAGAAATGAGCCTGTGACTACCGGCAACAACACCAGAACTTCAGCGGTATCACCCACTGAAGGTGCGATGAGAATTAGGCTGGCGATGTACGCAAAGATGGACGCGACGAATACCAAACCGCGTATTCGGGCCGGTTCGCGCGAGCTAAAAATGTGTGCAACGTCATTCGCTATGTGCAGTGGGGGGATTCCCATCCCTGTGCAACTCCCTGAAGAGGCGCTTTGGTTCTAATCTCTTCAGGCTATTCGCGAGCGGTCAGAATTCGATCTGTAAAAGGCGGGGTACTGGAACGTCATTCACATACTGGGCCTGCGCTTATGCTGACGGCGAACCGGGGTGATTCAACCTGCCAGGTCTAGATCAGCGTAGATGGCGGCACAGATCGCTTGGGACCGCTTGTAGTGCGCAGCCTCGCCGGGCATGCCGTTGAAATAGTACGCGACGACCGCGTCCTTATCCGGGTCTGCGAAGACGCCGGACGACTGCATTCCACCGTGTCCAAACGATGAATCCGACGCATGTTTGCCGAAGCCGTATGGGTGCGGTAGACCGTAGCGTTTGGAGTCCAGCGTGAACCCAAGGCCCCAGTCCATCATGAAGCCCATCGTCATATCCTGGCGCCGCTCCCGATGGCGAGATGTCATGTGCCTGACCACCCCGCCTGGAAGCAGTTTGCCGCGTTCGCGCATGTGGGCGCTGAGTAAGGACTGGTAGATGAGGCCAATGTCGCGGATCGGACCACGCGCTCCGCCGTGCGGGACTGTCTGAGTGGACGACTGACGAAGATTATCAGCGCTGATTGGAAAGCCTGCAGTGGGGATCGCTACGACGTTGTCTACGTTCTCATCAAACTCAGCGCCGGTCATTTTGAGCCAGCTTGAACTGATGTCCAGACGGCCCAGAACCTCGCGGTGCACGTAGTCGGCGTAATCCTGATCAGTGGTTCGTTGCACCATTTCCGATACGATATACCAGCTTGAGTACGGGTCATATGCAGCCGTCTCGCCCACAACCCAGTCGTCCGGTACCCGATGGCCAATGACCCTGGCGACGGACTCCTCATATGATTGTATTGCTTCTCCCGGACGCGTCTCTAGCGCGCCGTTGAGTCCTGCTGTGTGGGTGAGGATGTGCTTGATGGTGATGTCAGATTTGCCGTGAGCCTCAAACTCCGGGATCACCTCTGCTACAGGCAGATCCCAGTCCAGTTCATCTGCGACCGCAAGCTGCCCGATAGCGATTGCTCCTAGCGGCTTGGAGTTGGACATCCACGGCACAATTGAGTCCACCCTGAGCGGCATGCCGGGAGCGGACTCTCCCACGGCAAATGACATCTCAATCTCATCGCCAATCGCGGCGTAGACCTGCGCTCCAAGGTGCAGGCCGCCTGCCATACCAGCGTTGATGACGGCGAACGTTTCGGGGAACTGATTAGGATCGTCGATAGTCATGATTGGCGCTCAGGAAACCTGATGCTTCTCAATCGCTGCGGGCGTCTGTCTCAGAACAATTACTTCAGCATCTGTGATTTTCATATGCTGAAGAACTTTATCTTGGTCACGATGCCACTGGAATGGGTCGTTGGTCGATTGGCGGGTCCCGCCCGATTCCTACTAGGCCGGTTTGATATTTGGGTTCAACCGGAACAGGTTGTCCGGGTCCCACTCGCGTTTCAGCTTAACCAGCCGCCCGTAGTTGGGGCCGAAGGACGGGCGTACGCGCTCAACATCGTCCGTCATAAGGTGGTTAATGTAGCTAATTTCCGCGGAGAATTTCTCGACCGACTCCCAGTAATCGCGCGTCCAGTCCCGCCATTGATCGTCTTCGGAAGCATCATCCCACTGGGAGATTATGTCGAAGTCGTACATGTTCTCC